>JASKZT010000241.1 GCA_030145965.1 Ornithinimicrobium sp. | reverse complement strand
GCCAGCTCGTCGAGGGCGGCCAGCACCTCCGCCAGGTGCTGAGGCGTGTGGTAGCGCCGGTGCCCCTCGCCCCAGCCGCGCAGCAGCCGCGAGCCCTCGGCGAGCCACCGGTCGCGACCCGCCCGGGGGGCGAGCAGCTCGGCGTCGTCGAGCCAGCGGTCGAGCAGCGCCTCGCTCATCCCACCCGCGCGCCCCGCCACAGGTCGACGCCGGCGTCGCGGGCGTGCTCGTCGAGCGCGGAGAGCTCGTCCTCGGTGAAGGTCGTGCGGTCGAGGGCACCGACGTTCTGCTCCAGCTGCTCGGGGCTGCTCGCGCCGATGAGCACCGAGGTCATCCGCTCGTCCCGCAGGGCCCAGCCCAGCGCCATCTGCGCCAGCGTCTGCCCCCGGCCGGAGGCGATCTCGTCCAGGACGCGCAGGTGCTCGACGGTCTCCTTCCGCAGCAGGTCCGTCGACAGGCTCTTGCCCTGGGTGGCGCGCGAGCCCTCGGGGACGCCCTGCAGGTACTTGTCGGTGAGCATGCCCTGGGCCAGCGGGGAGAAGGCGATGCAGCCGGCCCCCACCTCCTCCAGGGTGTCGAGCAGGCCGTCCCGCTCCACCCAGCGGTTGAGCATGGAGTAGGAGGGCTGGTGGATGAGCAGCGGCGTGCCCAGGTCGGCGAGGATCGCCGCCGCGCGGCGGGTGTCCTGCGCCGAGTAGGAGGAGATGCCGACGTAGAGCGCCTTGCCCGAGCGCACGATGGCGTCGAGCGCGCCCATCGTCTCCTCCAGCGGCGTCTCGGGGTCGGGGCGGTGGTGGTAGAAGATGTCGACGTAGTCCAGGCCCATCCGCCGCAGCGACTGGTCCAGGCTGGCCACGAGGTACTTGCGCGAGCCGCCGACCTGGCCGTAGGGCCCGGGCCACATGTCCCAGCCGGCCTTGCTGGAGATGACGAGCTCGTCGCGCAGCCCGGCGAAGCTGCGGCGCAGGTGGCGCCCCATGTTCTCCTCGGCCGAGCCGAAGGGCGGGCCGTAGTTGTTGGCCAGGTCGAAGTGGGTGATGCCCAGGTCGAAGGCCCGGCGCAGCACCGCCTCCTGCCGCTCGAAGCTGACGTCGTCGCCGAAGTTGTGCCACAGCCCCAGGCTGACGGCCGGCAGGCGCAGGCCGGAGCGGCCGACCCTCCGGTACTGCATGGACTGGTAGCGCTCGGGACGGGGCTGGTACGTCATACCGGCCAGTCTGGCGCACGGGTGCGGCGTGCCAGCACGCGGGCGTCCCGGGTATGGCGCTGCGCCGCCCCGCGCCCCTACGCTCGCTGCATGACCGTCGACGACGACTGGGGGGTCCGCCCGCTCCTGCTCGCCGTCGAGACCGACCCCCGGCGGCTGGGCCGGACCGAGACCGAGCTGGCCCGCAGCTTCGCGGCCACGCACCGGGTCCGCGGGGAGGCGTCGGTCGCCGACGCCCTGCACCAGCTGAGGGGCGCGGCCGACCGTGGTGAGCGGGTCGCGCTCGTGCTGGTCGACGACCGGGTGCCGGTCGAGGAGCGGGACGCGCTGCTCGCGCTGGCCCGCACCGCCCACCCCGAGGCCCGCCGGGGGCTGCTCGTCGACTGGGGCGCGTGGGCCGACCCCGACGTCGCCCGCACGATCCTGCGCGGGTCGGCGGTCGGGGACCTGCACACCTACGTGCTGCGGCCGTGGACCGAGGGCGACGAGCTCTTCCACCGGACCGTCGCCGAGATCGTCCAGGACTGGTCGCGCGCCGACCCGCGCAACAAGCGCGAGGTCGTCGTCGTGGCCGACCCCCACTCCGGGCGCGCCTTCGAGGTGAGCAGCCTGCTCCAGCGCAACCGCATCCCCTACGCCTTCCGCGACCGCTCCTCCGTGCAGGGGCAGCGGGTGCTCGAGGCCGCGGCCCCCGCCACCGACGGCGAGGTCGTCGTCTGGATGCCGGCGATCGGCGGGACCACCCTGGTCGACCCGACGGAGACCGAGGTCCTGCGCGCGTGGGGCATCCCGACCGAGCTCGGTGCGCAGCGCGACTTCGACCTGCTCGTCATCGGCGCCGGCCCCTCCGGGCTCGCCGCCGCGGTCTACGGCGCGTCCGAGGGGCTGTCCACGCTCGTCGTCGAGCGGGAGGCGATCGGCGGGCAGGCCGGCACCAGCTCCCTCATCCGCAACTACCTCGGCTTCTCCCGGGGGCTGAGCGGCTCCGAGCTGGCGCAGCGGGGCTACCAGCAGGCGTGGGTCTTCGGCGCGCACTTCGCCCTCACCCGCGAGGTCGAGCGGCTGGAGCCGGTCGACAGCGGCTTCCGGGCGGTCGTCTCGGGGCAGGGCGCGGTGTCGGCGAAGGCCGTGGTCCTGGCGTGCGGGGTCGCCTACCGCAGGCTCGGCGTGCCCAGCGTGGAGGCGTTCACCGGCCAGGGCGTCTACTACGGCGCCAGCGTCTCCGCCGCGCACGCGCTCGCCGGGCTCTCGGCCGCCGTGGCCGGGGGCGGAAACTCCGCCGGGCAAGCCGTGCTGCAGCTGGCGCGCTACTGCCGCGAGGTGCACCTCGTCGTCCGCGGCGCCAGCCTGGGGGAGACGATGTCGGCCTACCTCGTGGAGGCGATCGACGGCGAGCCGGTCATCACCGTGCACCTGTCCAGCGACGTCACCGGGGCCCGTGGCCACGGCCGGCTCGAGGCGCTGACGCTGACCGGCCGCGGCGACGGCGCGAGCCAGGAGATCGGGGTCGACGGCTTCTTCGTCATGATCGGCGCCGAGCCGCACACCGACTGGCTGCCGCCGGCGGTCCGCCGCGACGGGCGCGGCTTCGTCCTGACCGGCACCGACGCCGCCACCGACCTGTCGGACGCCACCCCCCACCCGCACGAGACCTCGGTGCCGGGGCTCTTCGCGGTCGGCGACGTCCGCGGCGGGTCGGTCAAGCGGGTCGCCTCGGCCGTGGGCGAGGGCTCGGTCGTCGTCACCGAGGTCCACGCCCACCTCAGCACCCCCCACGGGTGAGAGCCGGGCGCTCCTGCGCCCAGGACCGAGCCCGTCGACACCCACGTGGTGCTGGGTCTCGACGGGCTCGGCTCGGGGTGATCAGCGCTTGGTGAGGGTCTCGGCCAGGTCGGCGAGCGCGTCGGCGAGCTCCTCGCGGGCGGTGTGCGCGCTGCCGAGCAGCCCGCGCACCCCTCCGCCGGCGCTGGTGCCCGCCGAGCCGACCGCGCCGGTCACGCCGGAGGCGACCGAGGTGGCCGCGCCGGTCACGCCGCCGGCGACGGAGGCCGCCGCCCCGGTGACCCCGCCGGCGACGGCCCTGGCCGCGTGCCTGGTGCCGGAGAGGAAGGACTGGGTGGCCAGCGTGAGGCCAGCGCCCACGAGCCACACGTCCTTGGCCAGGCCGATGCCCTCGGTCGTCGGGCGGATCCCGTCCTCCTCGGTCATGCCCGGCGTCTTGAGGTACATGCCCGTCAGGCCCGCGCCGAACGCCGCCAGCGCCCCGCCCGCCACGGCCGAGGGCACGGTCGGCAGCAGCAGCAGCGCCCCCACGCCGATCTCGCCGTAGCCCAGGAGCTTGGTGAAGTCGCCGGCCTTCATGTCCTTGAACATCGGGTAGACGCTCGAGGCCCAGCCGTGCATCTGCTCCTGCTCCTCCTCGCCGGCGCGGAGCTTGTTGATGCCCGAGTTGAGGATGTAGGCGCCGGTCGCGACGCGAAGCGGGACGTGCGTGGGATGCATAGGTCACTCCTGTTCGTGGTGGTCAGGGGTTCGTCAGCCCACGGTATGCCGTGCGGTGGCGGCGTGCGACCCGGCGTCACCCCGCGAGGGGGCCGGGGAGCGGACGTGCGTGCACGACCGTCAGGCCGGTCACCGCCCGGGTGAGCACCACGTAGAGGCGGCGCAGGCCGGTGCGCTCGTCGGGCTCGGCCTCCGCGACCGCCGCCGGCTCGGTGAGCACCACCTGGTCGAACTCCAGGCCCTTGGCCACGGTGGCCGGCACGAGGTGGACGGGCAGGATGCGCTCCTCGGCGTGGGCGCCGTCGAGCACCTCGTGCTCGACCCCCGCGTCGGCCAGGGCGCGGCCGACGTCCTCGACCCACGCGTCGGGCACGATGACGCCCACCGAGCCGTCGTGGACGGACGCCTCGCGCACCGCCTCGACGGTCGCGGCGACCGGGTCCTCGGCCCGCACCACGTCCAGGCGGCCGGGGTCGGCGCGCACCGACGTGGGCGCCCCGAGACCGGGCGCGATCCGGGGGAGGAGGCGAGCGGCATACACGATGACGGCGGTGGGGACGCGGAAGCCGCGGTCGAGGACCTCCAGGTGCACCCCGGCCGAGCCGAGCGGCTTGCCGAGGTGGCCGAGCGACTCCTCCCACGAGGCGGTGGCCCACGGGGTCGTGCCCTGGGCGATGTCGCCGAGGACGGTGAGCGAGCCGGTCGAGGCGCGGCGGCCGACGGCGCGCAGCTGCATGGGAGAGAGGTCCTGGGCCTCGTCGAGGACGACGTGGCCCA
>JASKZT010000077.1 GCA_030145965.1 Ornithinimicrobium sp. | reverse complement strand
GTCGGCGGGAGCTCGCGGACCTCCATCGCCTCGTATGAGGCTCTCTCGCCCCTGCGCTAGAGACGGGCAGACTGACCGATCGGACGCCCCGTGTGCATGTGGTCCGTAGCCTCGTTCGTGCCGTCTGCGCGTCTCTAGGGCGGTGGCTAGAGTGGCCGGGTGAGCACCTCAGACCTGCACGCCGTCCCCGTGGGCACGCGCGTCACGGTCCGCCACCGCCTGCCGGACGGGCGGGCGACCGACGTGGTCGGCCCGCTCACGGCGCACGAGCCGGGGGTCGTCACGGTCCGCGGGCGTGACGGCGAGGTGCGCGTCGCCCTGGCCGACGTCGTCGCCCACCGCGTCGTGCGGGCTGCGCCCTGGCGGGTCGCCACGTTCCTGCGGCGCGCCGAGGTCGCCGTGCTGGACCCGCTCGGCGCGGACGAGCCGACCGTCGCCGCCCTGGAGCAGGTCACCGAGGAGCTGCTGGCGGCCCGCGTGCCGGTGGTCCTGCTCACGGACGGCCCCGCTGAGCTCTCGCCCCGCCTCGCCCGCCTCGCGGCGCGTGACACGCCCGCCCCGGCGCCGCTCGTGGTCGACCGTGCCCTCGCCGGCGGAGCCGGCGAGGGCTGGGCCGCGCTTCACCGCGTGGTGGAGGAGCGCCTGGGCCGGCCGGTGGCCGTGGAGGCGCTGCGGGTCACGGGTCCGGACCCGGCGCGCCTGGCCGCCGCGCGGGAGGCGGGCTGGCACGCCCGGCTGCTCACGCCGCCGGGATGAGGCTCAGACGACCGTCGGCTCCCCGCCGGACTCGCTCGTCATGGGCTTGCCGGCCTCGTGCCAGGACCGCATGCCGCCCGCCACGTTGACGACGTCGAAGCCCTGCTGCACGAGCCACTGCACCGTGCGCTCGGACCGGCCGCCGCTGCGGCAGACGACCGGCAGCGGCTCGTCGGTGCTCGGCAGGTCGTCCAGGCGCGCGGGGATGTCACCCATGGGGATGTGCACTGCGCCGGGCGCGTGGCCGGCGGCCCACTCCTCGGGCTCACGCACGTCGACGACGACGGCGTCGTCGGGCAGGTCGGACACGGAGACGGTCGGGGTCTCGATCATGCCCGCCATCCTCGCACCCGTGCCTGGGCGCGTCACCTCACCGCAGGAGTCGCGACATCCGACGGTCGGCGAGCTCCTTGCCCCCGGTCTGGCAGGTGGGGCAGTACTGCAGCGAGGAGTCGGCGAAGGAGACCTCGCGCACGGTGTCGCCGCAGACCGGGCACGCCTCACCGGCGCGGCCGTGGACGTTCATGCCGGCCCGCTTGGCATCCTTGAGCTGGGCGGCGGGCTTGCCCTCGGCCGCGAGCACCGCGGCGGTCAACGTCGTGCGCAGGGCCTCGTAGAGCCGTGCCACCTCCTCCTGCGACAGCGACGCGGCGAGCGCGAAGGGCGAGAGCCGCGCGGCGTGCAGCACCTCGTCGGAGTAGGCGTTGCCCACGCCGGCCAGCACCGACTGATCCCGCAGCACCCCCTTCACCTGCGTGCGCCGACCCTCGAGCAGGGCCGCCAGCTGCTTGAGCCCGAAGTCCTCGGCCAGGGGGTCCGGGCCGAGGGAGGCGATGCCCCGCACCTGCGAGGGGTCGGGCACGACGTAGGCGGCCAGGCCCTTCTTGGTGCCCGCCTCGGTGAGGTCGAAGCCGGAGCCGTCGTCGAGCCGGACCCGCAGCGCGATGGGGGTCTTGCCCGGTCGCACGCGGGTCTCAGGCACCTCGTCGTACCAGCGCAGCCAGCCGGCCCGCGCGAGGTGGAAGACGAGGTGGGAGCCGTCGACATCGACGTCGACGAACTTGCCGTGCCGGGTCACCGCGTCGACCGGTCGGCCGACGAGGGAGTCCGGGGCCGGGTCGTAGGTCTTGAGCACCGCGATCGAGCCCAGCTCGACGTCCGTGACGACCCGGCCGACCATGCGACCTCGCAGGAAGTCGGCCAGCGCGTGCACCTCGGGCAGCTCAGGCACCGCGCGGCTCCTCCTCCGGTGCCGGCGGCAGGGCCACCGGCGCGTCCGCGTCGGCCATCGCGCCTCCCCGCGCGGCGACCAGCAGCTGGTGCAGGCCGTAGCCGTTGGGGGCCTTCAGCATCGGCACGTCGGCGCGCTTGCCGAGCAGCTCGTCCGTCGCGACGGGCAGACCGCTCGAGAGCAGCTGCTCGGTGGGGGTCAGCTCACGGATGCAGATCGCCGACACCGCCTCGGGGTGCTCCTGAGCCAGCTCGCCGTAGATGACCGGGTCGTGCTGGCCGTCGTCGCCGACCAGGATCCAGCGGATACCGGGGAAGTCCTCCACGAGGCGACGCAGCTCGCGCTCCTTGTGCTCCTGCCCCGAGCGGAACCATCCGGTGTTGGTCGGCCCCCAGTCGGTGAGCAGCAGCGGCCCGAGCGGGTAGTCGTGGCGGCGCAGGAAGCGGGTGAGCGCGGGGGCGGTGTTCCACGCGCCCGTCGACAGGTAGAGGACGGGCATCCGCGGCTCCTCCGCCAGGAGCGCGCGGTAGAGCGACTCCATGCCCGGCACCTTCTCGCGCACCAGCTCGGAGCGGACGAAGGTGTTCCACCCCGCGATGAGGATGCGCGGCAGGTGGGTGATCATCACGGTGTCGTCGATGTCGCTGACCAGGCCCACCCGCACCTCGGGGTCGACGACCATGACCGACAGCGTGACCGAGTCACCGTTGTCCAGCTCGAGCGTCGCCTCCTGCCACCCCGGGCCGAGGCCGTGACCGGGGACGTCGAGGTCCAGGTAGCCCCCGCGGTCGCTGCGGCCGCGTACGACGGCCTGCCCCATCCGGACCGTGACCCGGACCCGGTGCGCCGGCGCGGTGAGGAAGACGCGCCACCCACGCTGGGCGATGTCGAGCAGGGAGTCCTGCGCGTGGGTCAGCGCCGTGCGCCGCTCCTCGGGCTCGGTCCGCGACAGCGT
>JASKZT010000065.1 GCA_030145965.1 Ornithinimicrobium sp. | reverse complement strand
TCTCCACCTTTAAGCAGGGCGGTCACCGGATACCGGGGACTCCAGCGGCCTCAGGAGGTCCTGGCGGGCCGCCGCACGAAGGCGGCGGCGGCGCGGGTGCTGCGGCCTCAGGAGGTCCAGGCGCGCCAGAGCGCGGCGTACTCCCCGTCGGCGGCCATGAGCTCGTCGTGGCTGCCCAGCTCGACGATGCGTCCCTCCTGCACGACCGCGATGCGGTCGGCGTCGTGCGCCGTGTGCAGCCGGTGGGCGATGGCGACGACCGTGCGGTTGGTCAGCAGCGCGTTCATCGACCCCTCGAGGTGCCGCGCGGTGCCCGGGTCGATGAGCGAGGTCGCCTCGTCCAGGACGAGCGTGTGCGGGTCGGCCAGGATGAGCCGGGCGAGCGCCACCTGCTGCGCCTGCGCCGGCGTGAGCGCCTGGTTGCCCGACCCCAGCACGGTGTCGAGGCGCAGGGGCAGGGCGGCGACCCAGCCGTCGGCGTCGACGGTCGCCAGCGCCCGCCACACGTCCTCGTCGCCGGACCCCTCGCGCGCGAGCACGACGTTGTCGCGGACGGTGCCGCGGAAGACGTGGTGCTCCTGGGTGACCAGCGCGACCTCACGGCGCAGGACGTCCAGCGGCAGCTCGACCAGCTCCACCCCGCCGACGCTCGCGGACCCGGCCCGCGGGCCGTGGATGCCCGACAGGAGCCGCCCGAGGGTCGACTTGCCCGACCCGGACGGCCCGACGATGGCCAGGCGCTCCCCAGGCTCCAGGCTGAGGTCGACGCCGTGCAGGACGTCCTGGCCCTCGCGGTAGGCGTAGCGCAGGTCGCGCCCGACGAGCCGGCTGCCCCGGGGCAGGGCGTCGCCGGCCGTGCGGTCCGCCGGCACCTGGGCGATGCCGAGCAGGCGGGTCGTCGAGGCGATGCCGACCTGCAGCCGGTCGATCGTGCCGACGAGCCGGTCGAAGGGGCCGTAGAAGGTCTCGATGTAGAGCATCGCGGCGGTGATCTGGCCCAGCGTGACCATCCCCTCCGCGTAGAGCAGCGCGCCCGCGACGAGCGTGAGCACGCGCGGCATCGAGAACGCCATGTCCATGACGGCGAAGAGGATGTTGCGCAGGACGAGACCGTAGCGCTCGGCCTGGCCGCTGACCTCGATGTCCTCCATCGCGGCCCGGCGACGCTCGGGCTGCAGCCCGAGGGCCTCGACCGTGCGCGCCCCCTCGACCGTCTCGGTGAGCGAGGTGTTGATGCGCGAGTAGGTCGCGCCCTCGAGCAGGTAGGCCGCCGGCGCCTGCTGCAGGTAGCGGCGCACCTGCCACAGCGACAGCGAGGCGGTGACGAGCGTGGGTATCGCCAGCGCCCAGGAGTTGAAGACCATCGCCACGACCGTGAGCAGGACCGTGACGACGCCGATGATGAACTCGGGCAGGGCCCAGCGCACGGCGCTGCTCATCGAGCCGACGTCACGGGTGACCCGGGTGACGAGGTCGCCGGTGCTGGCGGACTCGACCTTGCCCAGCGGCAGCTTGAGCACCGCCCGGATGACGTGCTCGCGGGCCTCGGCGAGGACGCTCTGGCCGAGCACCGCCGCGAGCCACTTCGCCAGGAAGGTCAGCACCGCCTGCGCGACGAGGATGCCCACGACGGCCAGCGCGAAGGTGGTGACGACGGCCTGCTCGGGGCGGCCGCCGGACTCCACGACGGCGTCGACGAGGCGGCCGAGCAGCATCGGCACGGCGAGGCCCGACGCGGCGGCGAGCGCGTTGGCGAGCGTGACGACGACGACCAGCCCGGCACGGCGGCGCAGCAGCTCCTTGAGGTAGGCGACGACCGTGGCCGACGTCGCCACGGGCAGGCCCCGCTCGGGGTCCTGGCTGTCGTGCATGTGCTGGACCGCCCGCTCGCGGCGCAGCGCGTGACGCTCCCAGAGGAGCCGGTTGCGCTCCCGCCAGCCCGTGCCCGGCGGCGGGGGCCGCAGCGCCTCGGGGACGGCGGGGGGACGCGTGCCGTCCTCGCGCCAGGTGCGGGCGGAGTCCTGCGCCAGCCGGGTGTCGTCGAGGGTCACGGCGAGGTCACCTCCTCCGGGTGGTGGTCGGGTACGTCGTGCTGCTCGGGCGCGGACCCGGCCGGCCACCCGTCCTGGTCGGGGGCGCCGACCGGGCCGCTGCCGGCCCCGCCGGTGGTCTCCGGCGCCGGCTCACGGTCGCCGCGCAGGACGGTGCGCCGGTAGCCCTCGTGCGCGGCCACGAGCTCGTCGTGGGTGCCGGTCGCGACGACCCGGCCGTCCTCGAGGAGGGCGACCTCGTCGGCGTGGTGCAGCAGCAGCGGTGAGGCGGTCATGACGACGGTGGTGCGGCCGCGCCGGTGCCGGGGCAGCCGGGTGGCGATCCGGGCCTCGGTGTGCGCGTCGACGGCCGACGTCGGCTCGACGAGCACGAGCACCGGGGCGTCCGCGGCGAGCGCCCGCGTCAGCACGAGCCGCTGGCGCTGGCCTCCGGACAGGCCGCGGCCCCGCTCGTCCAGCACGCCCTGCCAGCCACCGGGCAGGATGTCGTAGACGTCCTCGGCCGAGGCGGCGTGCAGGGCGGCCTCGGCCTGGGCGCGCGTGAGCCGCCCGTGCGGGTCGACGGCCTCCTGCAGGGTGCCGGCGAAGACGTGCGAGCGGGTGTCGCTGACGAGGACGCTCTCGCGCACCTGCGCCAGGGGCGCCTCGGACAGGTCGACCCCGCCCAGGCGGACGCCCCACGGCTCCTGCGCGCGGCGGGCGTCGCGGGTGGCGAGCTCGGCACGCGAGCGCTCCCGGTCCCGGCGGGCACGCCGCGCGGCCCGACCGGTGGCCTCGCCGTCGTCGGTGTCGGTCAGCGCGTCGTCGGAGGGCAGGTAGCGGCCCAGGCGGTCGGCGAGCGCCGCCGACTCGTCCGGCAGGGCGCTGACGACCATCGTGAGCAGGCCGGGACGCACGCGCAGCCCCGAGGCGTCGTCGACGAGCTCGGCGTGGGTGTCCAGCGCGACCGGCGGGCGGTCGGGCCAGGGGTCGGGCGTGCCGAGCACGCCGATGGTCTTGCGGGCCGAGACGAAGGAGCGGGTGATCTGCTGCGCGGCCTCGAAGACGACCCGGATCGGCTGGACGAGGAAGAGCGCGTAGCCGAGGAAGGTGACCAGCTCGCCGATCGCCAGCTCGCCGCGCCCGACCGCGCGCACGCCCAGCACCATGAGCGCGACGACGAAGAGGCCCGAGAGCAGGACCCCGACCGACTCGACGAAGGCCGCCCACCCGCCGGCCTGCACCCCGGCGTGCCGGACCCGCTGGGACTGGCGCGCGTAGTTGTCGCCGAAGATCCGCTCGCCGCCGATGCCGCGCAGGATGCGCAGGCCGGCGACGATGTCGGTCGCCATCGAGGTCAGCTCGGAGTCCCGGGAGCGCTCCCGCGTCTGGGCGGCCGACAGGGGCCGCAGCAGCACGGTGGAGACGAGCACGAGGAGCGGGGCGACGAGGAGCACGACGAGCCCCAGCGGCAGCGAGATCTGCAGCACGATCACGGCGACGAGCACGTAGGCCACGACGTTGCCGACGAGCCGGGAGACGATCTCGACGAAGTGGCCGAACTGCTCGCCGTCGCCCCCGCTGACCGAGAGCACCTCGCCGGTCGGCGCGCGGCGGGTCAGGACGTGGCCGAGGCGGGTCGTCCGCGTCGTGACCAGGCCGGTCTGCCCGTAGGCGGCGACGAGCCAGGAGCGCACCACGACCGTGTGGTAGAAGACGCCGCTGCCACCGCCGACGAGCGTGATGGCCAGCAGCACGAGGCTCCACAGCGCGATCCGGCTGCCGTCCCCGGCGACGATCCCCTCGTCGATGGCCCGGCCGAAGACCCACGGCGTCAGCGCCGTGGGCAGCATCCAGGCCAGGCTGCAGAGGCAGGCGGCGACGACCAGGTCGGTCTGCTGGCGGACCAGCCACCACAGGAAGCGGCCCGGGCCGCGGGTGTCGGGCACGCCGGTGGAGCCCGGGGTGGTCCAGGCCGTCATGGGAGGTGGGAAGTCGCGCATCGCGTCGGACAGCGTATGCCCGCCCGCCGACAGCTCTCCACGGGTTTAGCCGCCCCGACGCCCGGACGTGCCCCGCAGGTGAGAGGATGGGCCGACATCCGACCGGCTGCACTGGAGGAAGCGTGACCCCTCGTCAGGACCTCGCCTGGTGGCAGAAGCTGCTCATGGCGCTGAATCTGTGGCGTCCCACCTACCGCACCCTGCACGACGAGATGCGTGAGATGGAGCGCCCGGCGCCGCCCCCGGTGACCGGCGCGCACGGCAACCGCCTGGACCTGACCACGCGCCGCCGCCTCGTGCCGCAGTCCGGTGACCGCGACGGCGGCACCACCGCCTGAGCGACCTGCGTCCCGGAGGACGCCTGTCGGTGCCGGGTGGCACAGTGTCGGTGTGACCAGCAGGGACGCCGCCACGGTCCTCGACCGCTTCTCGCCCGCGACGCGTGCGTGGTTCGACGCCTCCTTCCCCGGCCCCACCGCCGCGCAGGCCGGGGCGTGGGACGCCATCAGCCGCGGCGAGCACACGCTCGTCGTCGCCCCGACGGGCTCGGGCAAGACGCTCTCCGCCTTCCTGTGGGCGATCGACCGCATCGTCGCCGGTCACCGCGCCCCTGACGTCCCTGCTGCTCCTGCCCCGGTCGACGGGGTGGAGGCCCGCGGCCGGTGCCGGGTCCTCTACGTCTCCCCCCTCAAGGCGCTGGCCGTCGACGTCGAGCGCAAC
>JASKZT010000053.1 GCA_030145965.1 Ornithinimicrobium sp. | reverse complement strand
CGGCGGTCGGGGCGGGCGTGGCCTACGCCGGCTACACCGTCGCCGGACGCACCCTGCTCCTGCGCGGGATGGCGGGCCCCCGGGTGATGGCAGGCTTCTTCGGCATCGGCGCTCTCGTCCTGCTGCCCACGCTGCTGCTCTCCGACCTCGGCTGGCTGCTCACGCCGGGCGGGCTGGTCATGGTGGCCTGGCTCGGGGTGGTGGCGACCGGGCTGTCCTACCTGCTCTTCCAGCACGGCCTGGGCCGCCTGCCCACCCGCACGGTGAGCACCCTGTCGCTGGCCGAGCCGGTCACCGCCACGGTGCTCGGCGTGATCGTGCTCGGCGAGCGCCTGCCGCCGCTCACGGCCGCAGGCATCGGCGTCGTCGTGCTGAGCCTGCTGGTCGTGGCCGCCCCGGTCCGGAGGCGGACCCCGTCGGTCTAGGAGCCCTTCCTGGTCAGGGCGTCCTCCTTGTGCGCCGCCCTGGCGCCCGAGGAGGAGGACTCGACGATGTAGGCCGGCTCGTCCTCGCTGGCGCGGAACTGCTGCCCGGCGTGGGTGAAGTCCTTGGTCCTCCGCTCCACCACCGTGCCCTCGGTCCGGCCCTGGGGCGTGTTCCAGGTCACCGTGTCGCCCTTGCGCAGGCCCATGCGCCCTCCTTCTGGTCTCGCTCCGCGCCGCCACCCTGGCGGTCGACCCATCCTGCCCACGCCGCCGCCGGGCCCGCCACCGGAAGCCCCGCCCCCGCGACCTCCTCACCCGGCGCCCGGAAGGCGCGCCTGATCTACCCTGGCCACCATGACCCACGCCGCCCGGGACCGCGCCCCGGCCCCGGCGCGACCGACGCCCGGGTGGGTGCCCGTTGCCTGAGGGCGACGCGGTCTGGCGCACGGCCCGCCGGCTGCACGGTGCCCTGGCCGGAGAGACGCTGCAGGGCAGCGACCTGCGGGTGCCTTCCCTGGCCACCGCGGACCTGTCCGGGCGCCGCACCCTGGAGGTGGTCCCCCGCGGCAAGCACCTGCTCCACCGGGTGGAGGGCGACCTGACCCTGCACAGCCACCTGCGCATGGAGGGCTCCTGGCGGGTCCACCCCGTCGGGCGACGCCGCGCGCTGGGGTCGCGGCACACGGTCCGTGCCCTCCTGTGGACCTCCTCGCGGGTGGCGGTCGGCGACAGCCTGGGGATGCTGGACCTCGTGCGCACGAGCCAGGAGGCCCAGGTCGTGGGTCACCTGGGCCCCGACCTGCTCGACCCGGCCTACGACCCCGCGACCGCTCTGACCAACGTCCTCGCCGACCCGGCCCGCACGGTCACCGAGGCCCTGCTCGACCAGCGCAACGTCGCCGGGATGGGGACGATCTTCACGGCCGAGCCGCTCTTCGTGCACGAGGTGAACCCGTGGACGCCGGTGGGGCAGGTCGGTGCGGAGCGGGTGGCGCAGGTGCTGGACACCGCGCGCCGCATGCTCGTGCTCAGCTGCCGGGTCGGGCGGACGACGGTCACCGGACGGGCCGACGTCAACGCCGACGACGCGTGGGTGCACGGACGGGTGGGCCTGCCCTGCAAGCGGTGCGGCACCACGGTGCGGCTGGCCCCCATCGGTCGTCAGCCGCAGGAGCGGGTCATGTTCTACTGCCCGCGCTGCCAGGGCGGGAGGGCGCCCACCGACGCCGGGGCCCGGCAGACGCCGCTGGGCCACGGCAGGCCGCGGTACGAGTAGGCGATCGGGCAGTCGCCGCAGCAGCGCGCGACGGACCGGGTGCGCTCAGGCGGCGGAGACGATGGCCCGGCGGCCGGGGCGGCGCGCGACCTCGCGCGAGCTGATCGGCGTGGCCAGGCCCTCGGTGAGGACCGTGGTCATCCGGGTGGTGGCGGTCTCGGCCAGGCTCACCCGGTCGGCGACGTCGGAGAGCATCTGGGAGAGAGGCACGTCGAGCGCCTTGCAGATGGAGGCGAGCAGCTCGGAGGACGCCTCCTTCTCACCGCGCTCCACCTCGGAGAGGTAGCCCAGGGAGCAGGAGGCCTCGGCGCTGACCTCGCGCAGGGTGCGGCCCTGGCCCTGGCGCTTCTCGCGCAGGACGTCGCCGAGCTCGCGTCGCAGCAGCACCATTCCGTGTCCCTCCTTCATCCTCTCCTGGGACGACAGGCTAACCGTCGTCGTGGTCGATGTCGCGGTCGGCGCTCCGGCCGTGGGCCTCCACGGTAGCGCCCGGCCCCGACGGTCCGGCGAGGGACTCCTCGAGGAGCCAGAGGAGCGTGCTGACCGTGAGCGTGCGGACCTCGCTGCGCGAGCCGTGCAGGTGCAACGCCCGGAGGGTGGTGCCGTGTTCCCCCGCCACGGCGACGTGGACGGTGCCGGCGGGGTGGCCCTCGCTGGGACCGGGGCCGGCGACGCCGGTCGTCGCCAGCCCCCACGTGGCACCGACGGTCCGGCGGACGCCCTCGGCCATCGCCCGGGCGCACTCGGGGGAGACGGCGCCGTACCGCCGCAGCAGCGGGTCGGGCACGCCCAGCAGGTCCCGCTTCACGTCGGTGACGTAGGCGACGACGCCCCCGCGCACCACCGCGCTGGCGCCCGGGACGGCCGTGAGGGCGGCGGCCACGAGGCCGCCGGTGAGGGACTCGGCCGTGGCGACGGTGGCGCCCGCCGCGGTGAGCGCGTGCACGACCCGGGCGGCGGCCCCCGGGCCGTCCGTCACGGCCGCGCGCCCGACCGGCTGCCGCGCAGGGCCTGGCGGACGTAGTCGACGCCGGTGACCACGGTGAAGACGACGGCGGCGTACATGGTCACCAGCCCGAGCGTCCCCAGGACGCCGCCGAGGGGGGCGACCATGAGCGTGAGCCCCACCGCCTGGAGCGCGGTCTTGACCTTGCCCCCACGGCTGGCGGGGATGACGCCCCGCCGGATGACGACGAAGCGCATGAGGGTGATCCCGACCTCGCGCACGAGGATGACGACCGTCACCCACCACGGCAGCAGGTCCAGCACCGAGAGGCCGACGAGTGCGGTGCCCATGAGCGCCTTGTCGGCGATGGGGTCCATGAGCTTGCCGAAGTCGGTGATGAGGCCGGCGCGGCGGGCCAGGAAGCCGTCGACCCAGTCGGTGGCCGTGGCGACGACGAAGACGGCCGTCGCCCACCAGCGCCAGGCGGCGTCCTCGCCGCCGTGGGTGAGGAGCAGCCAGCCGAAGACCGGCACCAGGAGGATGCGCAGGACCGTCAGGGCGTTGGGCACGTTCCACGGCGAGGCCTCGGGCTGGACCGGCACCGTCGCGAGGTCCGGGCCGTCGGGGTCGTGCGGCCCGATCACCGCCCGTCCTCCGGCGCGCCGGCCGCGGCGACCGGCACGGCGACGAGGTCGACACCCTCGGAGGCCACGACGCGGGCCGTGACGATGTCGCCCGGCCGCAGCGGCGGCAGCAGACCGTCCTCGTCCTCCAGGTAGGTGACGCCGTCGACGTCCGGCCCCTGCTGACCGGCGCGACCGACCAGGCGCGGGCCCGCGTCGTCCTCGTCCTCCACGCCCTCGACGAGCACCTCGACGAGCGTGCCGACGCGCTCCTCGGCGCGCTGGGCGACGAGCTCCTCCACGAGGGCCGTCACGGCCGAGACGCGGGAGGTGATCGTCGCCTCGTCCAGCTTGTCCGCGTAGCCCTCCGCCTCCGTGCCGTCCTCGTCGGAGTAGCCGAAGACGCCCACGACGTCCAGGCGGGCCTCCTCGAGGAAGGCGGTCAGCTCGGCCAGGTCCTCCTCGGTCTCACCGGGGAAGCCCACGATGACGTTGGTGCGGATGCCCGCCTCCGGCAGCCGGCGCCGGACCTCCTGCAGCAGCGCGAGGAAGGAGGCGCGGTCGCCGAAGCGGCGCATCCGGCGCAGCAGCGGACCGCTGGCGTGCTGGAAGGAGATGTCGAAGTAGGGCACGACCCCCGGGGTGGAGGCCATCGCGTCGAGCAGGTCGGGCCGGATCTCGGCGGGCTGGAGGTAGGACACGCGCACCCGCTCCACGCCGGGCGTCGCCGCCAGCTCGGGCAGCAGCTGGTCGACCAGGCGCAGGTCGCCGAGGTCCTTGCCGTAGGAGGTGGTGTTCTCGCTGACGAGGAAGACCTCCTTGACGCCCCGCTCCCCCAGCCAGCGGGCCTCGGCCAGGATCTCCTCCGGCCGCCGGGAGACGAAGGCGCCGCGGAACATCGGGATGGCGCAGAAGGCGCAGCGCCGGTCGCACCCGGAGGCGATCTTCAGCGGCGCCCAGGGCCGGCCGTCGAGGCGGGCCCGCACGACCCGGGGACCCGTCGGCGGCGCGACCGCGGCCAGGTCCTCGTCGGGCTCGTCGGAGGGGGCCTGCTGGTGGCCCGGCAGGGCGACCCCGGAGCTCGCGGCGCCCCGCTGGGCCGGCGCCAGGGGCAGCAGGGAGCGGCGGTCGCGCGGCACGTGGGACTCCGGGCGCCCCCCGTCCAGGACCTGGCGCAGGTGCGCGGACATGTCGGTGTAGGAGTCGAAGCCGAGCACGGCGTCGGCCTCCGGCAGCTCCTCGGCCAGCTGCGTGCCGTAGCGCTCGGCCATGCAGCCGACGGCGACGACCTTCTGGGTCCGGCCGGTCCGCTTGAGGTCGCCGGCCTCGAGGATGGCGTCGATCGAGTCCTTCTTGGCCTGCTCGACGAAGCCGCAGGTGTTGACGACCGCCACGTCCGCGTCGCCGGCGTCCTCGACGAGGTCCCACCCCTCGGCGGCCAGCCGCCCGGCCAGCTCCTCGGAGTCGACCTCGTTGCGGGTGCACCCGAGGGTGACGAGGGCGACGGAGCGGCGGGTCATGGGACCACGGTAGATGGTCGGGGCCGAAAGTCCCTGACGGGCCCGGTCAGGTGGGGACCCCCAGGGGGCCTTGCGACCCTCGCGGTCCCGGGTGGCCCGCACGTAGCGTCCTCGGCATGTCGGCACACCAGGGACGGACGACGCGCACGCGCACAGCGTTGCTGGTCGCGCTGCTGACGCTCGGGACAGCGCTCAGCGCGTGCGGAGGCGACGCGCCAGGTCGTGGGACGGACCAGAGGCCATCGTCGGACGCCGATACCGCCGTGCCCGGGGCCGCATCCTCGGGGGACGAGGACGCCCCGGGCACGGCACCTCCCGGCACGACCCCGCAGCCGGGGTCGTCCGGGCGGACCGCCGACGGGCTCACCGAGCTGCGCGGCACGGCGGACACCGACCCGCAGATGTACGGCGCGATGGTCGCGGAGCACGGGGACGGCAGCGCCGAGCCCCTCCTGCTCCACGACCCCGCCCTGCCCGACCGCTGGCGTCTGGTCGACCCCGACGGCCCGCACTTCGTCCGCACGGTGTGCGGGGTCCAGCTGGACCCCGTCAAGCCGCGGGACGCCGCCCAGCGGCGCTGGGGCCTGGTGGAGGACTTCACCTACCTCGAGAGCGAGGTCCACGTCTTCGCCGAGCCCGAGGCGCACGGGCTGGTCGGCCGGGTGGCCGACGCCCTGGCCGGCTGCGAGGGCTACGGGGTGGACGCCGACGGACGCGAGGTGTCCTCCGGGGAGGGCGAGGTCAGCGTGGACGTCGAGGCCTGGGACCCCGGGCAGGGCGGCCTGGACGGCTGGGTCTTCCTCACCGAGACGACCGAGGAGACCGGCCAGGTCCGCCACGTCGCGCTGCGCGACCTCGAGGAGGGCTGGCACTGGATGTCCCTGGTCAGCACCCTCAACGCGGGTCTGGACCGGGAGGTCCTCGTCGAGGCCGCGGCGCAGGTCCAGGACTGAGACCGTGACCGGCGGGGGGGCCTGGACGCGGGGGGCCGCACGCACGCTCAGCCAGGACCGGGGCGCCGCCGGCGTGGAGGTCGCCGGGATCACGATGGTCGTCGCCACCCTCGTGGCCGCCGCGATGACGGCGCTCGCGGCGGCCTCCCCCGACGTCCTCGGGCGCCCCCTGTCGGCCAGCATCTGCCGCGCCTGGGACCGCCTGCCCGGCGTCGACATGGGGTGCGCGGACCTGCCCGTCACGGCGATGCCGGAGGAGGTCCCCTACGAGGAGCGGGAGTGGACCTACGAGCAGGTCACCTCCGGCCCCATGGTCTTCGTCGGCGACAGCTACGGCTCGGGCGAGGGCGCGGGCGACTACGACCCCGACACCGACTACGGGCCCAGCTGGTGGCAGTTCTGGGAGGACTCGGGGGAGAACCGGTGCCACCGCTCCGGCAACGCCTGGGGCGTCGGCGTCGGCGAGGCGCACTGGTCGGGCGACTACTCCTTCGTCGCCTGCTCCGGGGCCACGACGAACGAGGTCACCAACCCCAACGGCGGCAACGATGGCGAGGGCCCCCAGGGCGAGGCGGTCGACGAGGACACCTCGATGATCTTCCTGTCGATGGGCGGCAACGACGCGCAGTTCTCCCACTTCCTCACCGAGTGCCTGGCGGCCAACTTCGCCAACGGCCAGATCCGGGGCGGCGGTGGCTACGTCCCCGAGAGCGCGCTCGTCTACTGCTCGGACTGGTTCAGCTCCCCCGACCCCGACGACGCCCAGGGCCGCACCCGCATGGACGTCATCCTGGACCAGGTCGAGGAGAACCTCGCGGACATGTACGAGCACCTCCTCGAGCAGTCCGGCGGCAACGCCCACATGGTGCAGATGGGCTACCCGCAGCTCTTCGACCCCGACTACCTCGGACTCGTCGACCCCAAGGACGTCGCGTTCCTCAACTCCATGGCCGACGAGCTCAACGCCCGGATGGCGCGGGTCGCCCGCGAGAACGGCGTGCACTTCATCGACCCGACCGCGGCCTTCCAGGGGCACGGCGTGGGCAGCGACGACCCGTGGATCCTCGGCCTCGGCTTCTGGTCCGAGCACCAGGCGCTGCCGCCGGAGTCCTTCCACCCCAACGCGCAGGGCCAGGCCGCGATGCAGGAGCTCATCGAGGAGTACCTGGGCTCGATGCCCTGACGCGCGGCGTGCGGCAGGATGGCGGGATGTCGACCGCACCGGTGCGCCGGTCCCCCGGACCCGCCGCGACCGTCATCGCCCTCGCGGCGTGCCTGCTCGTGGCCACGGCCTTCGTCCTGGGCTACCTGCCCGGTGACGCCCGCGGCGCGACCCGCCGCGGCTGGACGATGCAGACCGGCACCATCTCCCTGGTGCTGGCGCTCGCGTCCTTCCTGCCCCTGCGCGCCCTGCGGTGGGTGCTCGTCGCCGCCGCCGGGGCGTTCCTGCTGCTGTCGCTGACCTTCTGGCTGACCGTGGGGCGCTGAGCGCTCACCCGCGGCCGGTGAGCGCCCAGGCGTCCTCGGGCTCCTCGTCGTCCTCCTCGTGGACGTAGCTGCCGGACACGGGGTCGCCGTCGTAGCGGCTGTCGCGGAGGGGCGCGGGTGCCGGCTCGTCGTCGTCCTCGACGACCTCGGCGGCGCCGGCGTCGAAGGGGACGCTGTCGCTCTCCGGCTCGGGGTGCGCCGGGGGCTCCTGCCCCTGCATCAGCGCGAGCGTCTCCTCCAGGTCGTCGGGCTTGACGAGCACGTCGCGGGCCTTGGAGCCCTCGGACGGGCCGACGATGCCGCGCGACTCCATGAGGTCCATGAGGCGCCC
>JASKZT010000237.1 GCA_030145965.1 Ornithinimicrobium sp. | reverse complement strand
CGTTGGCGTCGTTGTCGACGACGACCGGCACACCCACCCGCGCCCCGACGGTCTCCTGGAGGGGCTCGTCCCGCCAGGCGAGGTGGGGGGCGAACACGACGGTGCCGCGCTCGGCGGCCACGAACCCGGCCGCCCCGACGCCCACCCCGACGACGCCGCGGGCCACCGCCTCCGGGCGGGCCAGCAGCTCCTGGACGGCCTCGACGACGGCGTCCTCGACGACGCTCGGGGCGGTCGTGCGGCCGGGGGTGTCGTGACGGTCGGCGTGGACGACGACACCGTGCTCGTCGACGAGCCCGGCCTTGATGCGGGTGCCGCCGACGTCGACGCCGACGGCGAGGGGCCCCGCGGTCATCCGGTGCGGCGCGCGGCGAGGTCGGCCACGCCGACCATCCCGGCGTCGTTGCCCAGCGTCGCGGTCGTCATCGGGGCCACGGCGCGGTGGCCCCGGCCGGTCAGGTGGCGGGCGTAGGCGGAGCGGGCGGGGTCGAGCACGAGGTTGCCGGCGGCGCTGAGACCGCCGCCGAGCACGAGCAGGCCGGGGTCGAGCACCGCGGCGAGGCTCGCGGCGCCCTCCCCCACCCACCGGCCCACGTCCTCGAGCAGCTCGGTGGCCGCGGGGTCGCCGGTGCGCGCCACCTCGGTGACCATCTGGCCGGTCAGCGCGGTCGGGTCCCCGCCGCACCGGTCCGCCAGGGCGCCGGCGTGCGGGCTGCCGCCGGCCACCAGCGAGCGGGCCTCGCGCACCAGCGCGGTGCCCGAGGCGTAGGTCTCCCAGCAGCCCTTGTTGCCGCAGCCGCAGCGGTGGCCGTCGGGCACGACCCGCAGGTGACCGATCTCGGCGCCCAGCCCGTGCGCCCCGCGCAGCAGCTGCCCCGACTCGATGATGCCTCCACCGACCCCCGTCCCGAGGGTGATGAGCACCATGTCGTCCACCCCCTGCGCCGCCCCGAAGCGGTGCTCGCCCCAGGCGGCGGCGTTGGCGTCGTTCTCGAGGACGACCGGAAGGCCGACCAGGCCCCTGAGGCGGGCCTTGAGCGGCTCGTCCCTCCAGGCGAGGTTGGGCGCGAAGACGACCGTCTCCCCGGCGCGGTCGACCAGCCCGGCGCAGGCGACGCCGACCGCGGTGACCGTCTCGCCGTCGCCGGCGCCGTCGACGAGCTCGGTCACGACGTCCGCGACCGCGCGGGCGATCTGGTCGGGGTCGTGCGCCGGGGTCTCGCGCCGGGCCCGCCGCAGGACCCGGCCGTCCTCGTCCACGACGCCCGCCGCGATCTTGGTGCCGCCGATGTCGACGCCGACGCAGGTGCTCACTCTTGGCTCTCCTCGCAGAAGCGGCCGCCGGGGACGGGACCCGGGCGACGGGGGCGGCGCCGGGGTGGCGCGCCCCGCCAGCCTAGTGACCTGCCGGGGAGCGCGGAGGCCCGCGGGTATGGTGAAGGCCGCCTGCTCGCCCTGCCACGCCCCTGGAGGCCCCGTGACGGACGTGACCGTTCCGCCGCTCATCTCGTCCCCCTCGGCATCGAGCATCTCGGCCTACGTCGTGGGCTGGGCCGAGCGCGAGCCCGACCGCGTCCTCGTCGGGCTCCAGGACCCGACGGACGGCTCGTGGCGCGACGTCACCGCGGCACAGCTGCGCGTGGAGGTCGACGGTCTGGCGCGCGGGCTCGTCGCCGCCGGCATCGAGGTCGGCGACCGGGTGGCCATCATGAGCCGCACCCGCTACGCCTGGACCCTGGCCGACCTCGCGCTCTGGAGCGTCGGCGCCGTGCCGGTGCCGGTCTACGAGACGAGCTCGCGCGACCAGGTCACCTGGATCGCCCAGGACTCCGGCGCGGTGGCGATGATCGTCGAGGACGCCACGATGATGGCCTCGATGGCGGCGGTGCGCGACCAGCTGCCCGCCCTGCGCGACCTGTGGAGCATCGAGGGCGGAGCCCTCGACGAGCTGACCGCGGCCGGCCAGGAGGTCCCGGCCGAGGTGGTGACCCGGCGCCGCGAGGAGGTCGGCCGCGACGACCTCGCCACGGTCATCTACACCTCGGGCACGACCGGCAGCCCCAAGGGCTGCGAGCTCACCCACGACAACTTCATGGCGCTGGCCGAGAACGCCACCGAGCGCCTCTCGGTCGTCGTCCGCTCCCCGGGCAGCGCCACGCTGCTCTTCCTGCCGCTGGCCCACGTCTTCGCCCGGTTCATCCAGGTCGTGTGCCTGCACGCGGGCGCCCGTCTCGGGCACACGCCGGACCCGGGGACGGTGCTCGACGACCTGGCCGTCTTCCGCCCGACGTTCCTGCTCTCCGTCCCGCGCGTCTTCGAGAAGATCTACAGCTCGGCCGAGCAGAGGGCCGGCGAGGGTGGTCCGTCCAGGGCGCGTGCGTTCCGGTGGGCCACGCGGGTGGCCCAGGCCTACAGCCGGTCCCTGGACGACGGCGGGCCGGGCCTCCTCCTGCGCAGCCAGCACGCCCTCGCCGACCGGCTCGTCTACGCGAGGCTGCGCGAGGCCATGGGTGGTCGCGTCCACTACGCGATCTCCGGCGGGGCCGCCCTGGGCGAGCGGCTCGGGCACTTCTACCGCGGCATCGGGCTCGTCGTCCTCGAGGGCTACGGGCTGACCGAGACCACGGCCCCCGCCACGGTCAACACCCCGGACATGATCCGCATCGGCACGGTCGGGCGCCCGCTGCCCGGCGTCGGCGTGCGGGTGGCCGCGGACGGCGAGATCCACGTGCGCGGGGTGGGCCTCTTCCGCGGCTACCACGACGATGCCGACGCCACCGCCCGAGCGGTGCGCGACGGCTGGTTCGCGACCGGCGACCTGGGCGAGATCGACCGCGACGGCTTCCTGCGGGTCATGGGGCGCACCAAGGAGATCCTCGTCACCGCCGGCGGCAAGAACGTCTCGCCGGGGCCCTTGGAGGACCGGATGCGCGCCTTCCCGCTCATCTCCCAGTGCATGGTCGTCGGGGACGGCCGGCCCTTCGTCGCGGCCCTGGTCACGCTGGACGAGGAGGTGCTCAGGGTGTGGGCCGACGCGCACGGCCTCGGCGGCCTCACCCTCGAGCAGGCCGGCACCCACGAGCGGGTGCGCGCCGAGGTGCAGCGCGCGGTCGACGAGGCGAACGCCACGGTCAGCCGGGCGGAGTCGATCCGCACCTTCGCGATCCTGCCGCAGGACTTCACCACCGACAACGGGCTGCTCACGCCGTCGATGAAGCTCAGGCGCAGCCGCATCACCGAGCGGCTGCAGGCCGAGATCGACGCCCTCTACGCCCGCCCACGCCCGGGGTCGGACCGGTCCTGACGTGGCGGGCGCCGCGCGAGCACCGGGGGGCCTCCGCTAGCCCGCGGCCGACCGCTGGACGGCGCTGACCCGGGCCCGGGCGTCCGCGGCCTCGTCCGGCGTGACGAGGCCGGCCCGGACGAAGGCGCCCACCGCGGCGAGCTCCTCGTCGTCGAGCGGCTCACCCAGCGGCTCGGCCAGGAGCTCGCCCAGTGCGCCCGAGAGGCCACCGGTCGCGGCGTCGCCCGTCGGGAGCGGGTCAGGGTCCCCGTCCGCCCCCGGGCGGGGGCGCGGGTCCTGCAGCCAGAGGCGGCCCAGGACCGGCACGAAGCAGTCACCGCAGTGACGGCCCCGGACCGGGCAGGTCTGGCAGTCGATGGTGGTCGTGGTCATGTGTCCCACCTCCTTGCCCGCCACGCTAGGAGGGCCCACCGACAGACCCTCCGGCGCCGGTCCTCCCTCCCGGGTCCCTCCGGCCTGCCTGCCGGGGTCTGTCGGTGAGCGCGTCTACCTTCGTCGACATGGAGATGGTGCAGGAGACGTTCGACGACCTCGGGACCTCCCTGGCCGACGTCACCTTCGTCGTCGTCGACCTGGAGACGACCGGCGGGTCACCCTCGGGCTCGCAGATCACCGAGGTGGGCGCGGTCAAGGTGCGCGGCGGTCAGGTGCTGGGCGAGTTCCAGACCCTCGTGCGCCCCGCAAGCCCCATCCCGCCGTTCATCAGCGTGCTCACCGGGATCACCAACACGATGGTCGCGGACGCCCCGCCCATCCGCACCGTGCTGCCGCAGTTCCTCGACTTCGCGGCCGGCTCGGTGCTGGTGGCGCACAACGCCGGCTTCGACGTCTCCTTCCTCAAGGCCGCCGCGGCCGAGACGGGGCACCCGTGGCCGGCCTTCGCGGTCATCGACACCGTGCGCCTGGCCCGCCAGCTCGTGCACAAGGACGAGGCGCCCAACCACAAGCTGTCCAGCCTGGCCAGGCTCTTCGGCGCCGCGACGACGCCGGACCACCGGGCGCTGCACGACGCGCGCGCCACGGTCGACGTGCTGCACGGGCTGATCGAGCGGGTGGGCAACCTCGGGGTCCACACGCTGGAAGAGCTGCGCTCCTACAGCTCGAGGGTCAGCACCGCTCAGCGGCGCAAGCGCTTCCTGGCGGACGCGATGCCGTCGGCGCCGGGGGTCTACGTCTTCAAGGACGCCCGGGGCGAGCCGCTCTACGTGGGGACGGCGACCGACCTGCGCCGGCGGACCATGACCTACTTCACCGCCTCCGAGACCCGGCGCCGGATGACGGAGATGGTCGGCCTGGCCGAGTCGATCACCCCCATCGTCTGCGCCACCGCCCTGGAGGCCTCCGTGCGCGAGCTGCGGCTCATCGCCGAGCACAAGCCGCGCTACAACCGGCGCTCGCGCCACCCGGAGAAGGCCGTCTGGGTCAAGCTCACCGACGAGGCCTTCCCGCGGCTCTCGGTCGTGCGCCGGGTGGGCGGGGACGGCGCGCACCACGCCGGTCCCTTCGCCAGCCGCCGCAGCGCCGAGGCCGCCATGACCGCGCTGCACGAGGTGGTCCCGCTGCGGCAGTGCACCGGGCGGCTCTCCGCGCGGACGACGCGGGACTCGGCCTGCATGCTCCTCGACCTGGGACGCTGCGGCGGTCCCTGCATCGGGCGGCAGTCGGTGGACGACTACGCCGCCGTGACCGAGCAGGCCGTCGAGGCCCTCAGCGGCAGCTCCCGGGACGTCATGGCGACGCTGCGGGGCCGGCTGGACGCCCTCGCCGGGCAGGAGCGCTTCGAGGAGGCCGGCACGCTGCGCGACCGGATGATGGCGCTGGTGCGGGCCGCGGCCCGCGCGCAGCGGCTGCGTCCCCTCACCTCCGCGACCGAGCTCGTGGCGGCGCGTCGTCGCGACGCCGGCGGGTGGGAGGTGGTGTGCGTGCGCCGGGGCCGCCTGGCGGGCACGACGGTGACGCCCCCCGGTGCGGACCCCCTCCCCTCCATCGCCGCCCTGCGCCAGACCGCGGAGGTCGTCGAGCCCGGACAGGCGCTGGCCGAGGAGACCGAGCTGGTGCTGCGCTGGCTGGAGACACCTGGCGTGCGGCTCGTCGACCTCGACGGCACGTGGACGTGCCCCGTCGACGGCGCCGGGGCGAGCCGGGCCGAGCTCGAGCCGCAGGCGGGCACGTGGTCCTCGACCGACCATCTCGACCCCTCGCACCGGGCGTGGGACCGCCCGGTGGGCGCGGTGCCGGCGGGGGTCGCCTGACCGGCCCGCTCAGCCGTCCAGACCGAGGTCGAAGCCGGCCTCGAGGTCCTCGTCGGAGTAGGTGCGGAAGGCGATGTGCGTCGTGGTCTCCCGCACCCCGGACACCTTGTTGAGGCGGTCGGCGATGACGTCGTGGAAGTCCTCGTGCCGGGACACCCGGGCCACCGCGACGAGGTCGACGTCGCCGGTGACCGAGTAGACCTCCCGGATCCCCTCGATCTGCGCGATCTCCCGCGCTGCCTCGGGGATGCGGGCGACGTCGACCTTGATCAAGACGATGGCTGAGATCACGAGCGCCACTCTAGCGGGGGCACCCCGGCCGCAGCCCGACCGGAGGGGTCAGCCCCAGCCCAACTCGTGCAGGGTGTCGTCGTCGATGCCGAAGTGGTGGGCGATCTCGTGCACCACGGTGACCGCGATCTCGTCGAGCAGGTCCTCCCTGTCCTCGCACAGGCGCACGAGAGGGCCGCGGAAGACCGTGATGCGGTCGGGCAGGGTGCCGCCCCACGTGAGGTCGCGCTCGGTCAGCGGGACGCCGTCGTAGACCCCGAGCAGCTCCGGGTCCTCGGCCGGCGGCTCGTCCTCGACGAGGAAGACCACGTTGTCCAGCTGGTCCATGAGCTGCCCGGGCACCAGGTCGAGGGCGTCGCCGACGGCCACCTCGAAGTCCTCGCGCGACATGTCCAGCGGCGGGTGCGTCCCGTCCTGCGCCCGCTCGCCGTGCCGGTGGCCGCCTCCCCCCTCCTCCTCGACGGGCGGAGGGGGCTGGCCGGGCACCGACGACGGCGCCCCGTCCCCCTGGTGAGGGACGGGGCGCGCACCGTGCTCGTCGGGGTCAGGAATGACGGCCCGCCCCGACGCTCTCGTCCTCGGCGTGGCCGGAGACCGAGGTGCCGGGGACGTCGGAGACGGACTCGCCGTGCTGGCCGATGGCCGCGGCCTGCGTGGGGCCGTCGAGGGCCTCGTGCTCGCCGTGGTGCTGGGCCGCCGCGAGCTCGGCCGGGGTGACGGCCGGGATCGCGTCCTTGTAGAAGAAGGCCGACAGCGCGTTGCGCGCGCCGGTCGCGATGCCGGGACGACGCTGCACGCCGTTCTCGTCGACCTGCCGGCCCGACGTGAGACCGAGCGGGCGCGGGGTGTCGTGGTTGACCAGCTCCCAGCGCTCGAGGGCGCCCAGCGGCTCGTGCACCTCGAAGAAGCGACCCTCGGGCGTGCGGACGACGCGCCCCGTCTCCCGTCCGTGCAGCACCTTCTCGCGGTCCTGCCGCTGGAGGGACATGCACAGCCGCTTGACCACGAAGAACACGACGACCGGCAGGACGAAGAACGCCGCCCGGAGCACCATCGTGATGTCGTTGATCGACAGCTGCAGCTTGATCGCCAGGATGTCGTTGATCGTGGCGAGCGAGAGCACGAGGTACATCGAGATCGCCGCCATGCCGATGGCGGTGCGGACCGGGGCGTTGCGCGGACGCTGCAGCAGGTGGTGCTCGCGGCGGTCGCCGGTCGCCCAGGCCTCGATGAACGGGTAGGCACCCATGACGATGAACACCAGCGGGAGCAGCAGCAGCGACCCGAGGAAGATGTTCATGCTCCACACGGTGTCGAAGATCGTGAACTCCAGCCAGCCCGGCAGCAGACGCAGCGCACCGTCGGAGAACCACATGTAGAAGTCCGGCTGCGAGCCCGCCGTCACCTGGGTGGGGTCGTAGGGGCCGAACACCCAGACCGGGTTGATCGACACGAGCGCCGACACCGCGGCGGTGACGCCGAAGACGACGAAGAAGAAGCCGCCGGCCTTCGCGGCATACACCGGCATGACCGGG
>JASKZT010000006.1 GCA_030145965.1 Ornithinimicrobium sp. | reverse complement strand
GGCGACCTCATCCGCCAGGAGGCCGCCGTCGTCACGCCGCTCCTCCTGCCCGACTCCCCCGTCGTCGCGTGGTGGCCCGGCGAGGCTCCGCCCGACGTCGCCGGCTCACCGCTGGGTCAGATGGCCCACCGCCGGATCACCGACGCCGCGGTCGGCCCCAGGCCGGACACCCAGCTGCGCCGCCGCGACCGGCACTACGCCGCGGGCGACACCGACCTGGCCTGGACCAGGGTCACCCGCTGGCGGGCGCTGCTCGCCGCCTCCCTGGAGTCGGCGCCCTTCGAGGACGTGGAGCGGGCCGCGGTGACGGCCGGTCCGGACGACCCCAGCGCCGCCCTGCTCGCGGGCTGGCTGGCCGCCGCCCTCGGCTGCCCGGTCAGCCGGGTGCGCAGCGGCGCGGGGACAGGGCTGGTCAGCGTGCGCCTGGAGCGGGCCTCGGGGCCGATCGACCTGGTCCGCAGCGACGACGGCACGGACACCGCGACCCTCAGCCGCGTGGGCAGCGGCCCGCGCCTCGTGGCGCTGCGCACGCCCACCCTGGCCCAGGCCCTCGCGGACGAGCTGCGCCGGCTCGACCCCGACGAGGTCTACGCCTCCGCGCTGCGCGTGGGCCTGCCCCTGGTCACCCGCGGCGCGCCGCGCTCCCGGGCGGCACGGGCCGGGCACGTCCCGGCCGGTCCGGAGGACGTGGACACCAGCGAGAGGGCGCAGGTGTCCACCCGGGCGCTGCGCGGCCGCTCCCCCGCCGACCGCGCCGACGACGAGGCGGTCCAGGCCCGCGTCGCGGAGGCGCTCGACGGGGGCGGTGCCGGCGAGGTCCGCACCCACGCGGGCGCCGAGGAGCTGGCCGCCGCGGTGACGGAGGAGCTCGTCGCCCGGGTCGGCGCCGCCGTGGCCGGGCGGGGCCGGGCCCACGTGGTGCTCACCGGCGGCTCGATGGGCAACGCCGTCGTCGAGGCGCTGGGCGCCCTCGCCCGGAACGGCGCGCTCGACGCGGACGTCTGGCGCGAGGTGCACCTGTGGTGGGGCGACGAGCGCTTCGTCCCCGAGGGCGACGAGGAGCGCAACGACACCCAGGCGGACGCCCGGGGCCTGGGCGACCTGCCCGTGCCCGCCGGCCAGGTCCACCGGGTGCCCGCCGGGTCCGACCCCGGCGAGGCCGGCGAGGCCGCCGCGCGCTACGCCGCCGAGCTGGCGACGTGCGGCGAGGGCGGTGCGGGCCACCCCGAGCTCGACGTCGTGCTCCTGGGTGTCGGCCCGGACACCCACGTGGCCTCGCTCTTCCCGGGGACGCCGCAGGTGCGCGAGCGTGAGGCCACCACCGTCGCGGTCCTCGACTCCCCCAAGCCTCCACCGGTGCGGGTCACCCTGACCGTGCCGGTGCTCTCGTCCGCGACGGCGGTCTGGATGGTCGTCGCCGGCCAGGACAAGGCGCAGGCCGTCGCCCGCGCCCGCGCGGCCACCGACGACCCGGACGTCCCCGCGTCGTGCGTGCGGGGACGTCAGGAGACCGTCTGGTGGCTGGACGAGGCGGCGGCCTCGGCGCTGGGCTGACGCGACGACGCCCACGGCGGTGCTGGGCCTCGGGCCCGGCGTCGCCGGCGTGCGGGGGTGGTCCGGGGTCAGCGGCCGGCGGAGCCGCCGCCCACGCCGCGCCGGCGCATCGCCTCCAGCGCCTCCTCGAGCAGGGCGGCGCCGTCGGAGTCGCTGCGGCGCTCCTTCACGTAGGCGAGGTGGGTCTTGTACGGCTCCACCCGCGGTGCCTCCGGCGGGTTGGCCGGGTCGGTGCCCGCCGGCAGCCCGCAGCGCGGGCAGTCCCACGTCTCGGGGACGACGATCTCGGAGTCACGGGCGAAGCTGGGGCGCGTCTCGTGCCCGTGCGCGCACCAGTAGCTCACGACGACGCGGGGGGCGGTGTCGCCCCGCTCGGACTCCCCCATCGGGCCGGAGCCGACCCGACTGCCTCGGATCGCGTTGGTCCCTACCATAGGCGTGCCTCCTTCTACCCTCGCGACTGCCGCGTCACGGACGGCGGGCACGGCCGGTGCCCAGGGGGAAGAGTAACCCGCGACGGCCGCCGTCACCAGGGTGCTCCCCGGACGGCGCGCCGGAGGTCAGCCGAAGCGGACGAGCAGGCCCAGGCCGACGATGACGGTGACCCACACGAGGGCGACCGCGATGGTGATGCGGTTGAGGTTGCGCTCGGCCACCGAGGAGCCGCCGAGGCTGCTGCTCATGCCGCCGCCGAACATGTCGGACATGCCACCGCCCCGGCCCTTGTGCATGAGGATGAGGAGCACGAGGAAGCAGCTGGTGATGACCAGCAGGGAGTTCAGGAACCAGCGGACGTACTCCACGCGGGGCACACCTCGTCATCGGGTCGGTCGGGAAGAAGGGTTGCACCCCGGACCACCTCGGCGGCGGGGCGACAGACAGCGTAACGCAAGGCCAGGGGCGGCCCGGCGGCGCGGCGCCCGAGGGCGCCGCGCCGCACGTGCTCAGGCCGGGGCGCCGTGGTGCTGGCGGTAGCGGCAGATCGCGGCGAAGTCGTCCACCGAGATCGAGGCGCCGCCGACGAGGGCGCCGTCGACGTCCTCCTGGGCCATGATCTCGGCGACGTTCCCGGGCTTGACCGACCCGCCGTAGAGGACCCGCAGCCCGTCGGCGACCTCGTCGCCGGCCAGCTCGCGCACGGCGGCCCGGACGGCCGCGCACACCTCCTGGGCGTCCTGCGGGGTCGCGACCTCCCCGGTCCCGATCGCCCAGACCGGCTCGTAGGCGACGACGACGCGACGGACCTGCTCGGCGTCCAGCCCTTCCAGGGCCGCGCGCAGCTGGGTCACCACGTGCTCGACGTGGCGACCCGCCTGGCGGACCTCGAGCGGCTCGCCGACGCACAGGATCGGGGTGAGTCCGTGGCGCAGGGCGGCGCGCACCTTCGCGCCGACGACGGTGTCGTCCTCGGCGTGGTACTGCCGCCGCTCGCTGTGGCCCACCACCACGTAGGTGCAGCCCAGCTTGGCGAGGAAGGCCCCGGAGATCTCCCCGGTGTAGGCGCCCTCGTCGTGCTCGGACAGGTCCTGGCCGCCGTAGCGCAGGCGCAGGTCGTCGCCCTGGACGAGCGTCTGGACCGAGCGCAGGTCGGTGAAGGGGGGCAGGACCGCCACCTCGACGGCGGCGAAGTCGTGCCGGGCGTCCCTGAGCGTCCAGTCCAGCTTCTGCACCAGGTGCGTGGCCTGGAGGTGGTCCAGGTTCATCTTCCAGTTGCCCGCCATCAGCGGGGTGCGGGTGCTCCTCGACGTCGCCATCAGTCCTCCAGCACCTGCAGGCCGGGAAGCTCCTTGCCCTCGAGGTACTCCAGGCTGGCCCCACCGCCGGTGGAGGTGTGCCCGAAGTCCTCGTCCGCGAAGCCGAGGTCCCGCACGGCGGCGGCGCTGTCGCCACCGCCCACGACCGTCATGGCGCCGTCCCGGGTGCGCGCGGCCAGCACCTGGGCCAGGGCCTTGGTGCCGGAGGCGTAGGGCTCCATCTCGAAGGCACCCATCGGGCCGTTCCAGAACACGGTCCGCGCGTCGGCCAGCGCCTCGGCGAACAGCGTCTCGGACTCCGGCCCGATGTCCAGGCCCATCATGTCGGCCGGGATGGCGTCGGCGGCGACCACCTCGTGCCGGGCGTCGGCCGAGAAGGCGTCCGCGACGACCACGTCGACCGGCAGGACGATCTGCACGCCGTGCTCCGCGGCGCTCTCGAGGTAGCCGCGCACGGTGTCGACCTGGTCCTCCTCGAGCAGGCTCCGACCCACCTCGTGACCCTGGGCCTTGAGGAAGGTGAAGACCATGCCGCCGCCGATCACCAGCCGGTCGGCGACGGTGAGCAGGGACTCGATGACCCCGAGCTTGTCGCTCACCTTGGCGCCGCCGAGGACGACGGCGTAGGGGCGCTGAGGGTCCTCCCGCAGCCGACGCAGGACCTCGACCTCCGCGAGCACGAGCCCGCCCGCGGCGTGCGGCAGCAGCCGCGCGACGTCGTAGACGGAGGCCTGGGCCCGGTGCACGACGCCGAAGCCGTCGGAGACGAAGGCGTCGGCCAGGCCCGCCAGCTGCCGGGCGAGCTGCTCGCGGCCCTCGTCGGTCTTGGCGGTCTCCCCGGGGTGGAAGCGCAGGTTCTCCAGGACGACGACGTCGCCGTCGCCCAGCGCGGCCACGGCGGCCGAGACGCGCTCGCCCACCGTCTCCTGGACGAAGGTCACGGGACGGCCCAGCAGCTCACCGAGCCGCTGCGCCACCGGCGCGAGCGAGTAGCGCGGGTCCGGCTCGCCCTTCGGGCGGCCGAGGTGGGCGGTGACGACCACCCGGGCGCCCGCCTCGCTCAGCCGCCGGATGGTCGGGACCGAGGCCCGCACCCGTCCGTCGTCGGTGATCGTCGTGCCGTCGAGGGGCACGTTGAGGTCGCTGCGGACGAGGACGGTGCGTCCGGCGAACCCGCCGAGCTCCTCCTCCAGCTGCTCGATGGTGCGCATGCGGCTCAGAGCTTCGAGCCGACCAGCGCGACCAGGTCGACGAGGCGGTTGGAGTAGCCCCACTCGTTGTCGTACCAGCCGACAACCTTGACCTGGTTGCCGATGACCTTGGTCAGGCCGGCGTCGAAGATGCACGAGGCGGGGTCGGTCTCGATGTCCTTGGAGACGATCGGGTCCTCGGTGTAGCGCAGGATGCCCTTGAGCGGCCCCTCCGCGGCCTTGCGCATCGCGGCGTTGACCTCCTCGATCGTGG
>JASKZT010000228.1 GCA_030145965.1 Ornithinimicrobium sp. | reverse complement strand
GTCGACGGCTTCCGGATGGACGTCGTCAACCTCATCGACAAGCCGGAGCGCCTCGTCGACGGGGAGCAGGGCCTCGGCGACCTGTGGGGCCGGACGTTCCCGCTCGTGGCCACCAACCCCGGGGTCCACGACCACCTGCAGGAGCTGCACGAGCGGGTCTTCGCCGACCACCCGCGGCCCTACCTCACGGTGGGGGAGATGCCGGGGGTGACGGCCGAGGAGGCCGCGCTCTTCACCGACCCCGCCCGGCGCGAGGTCGACATGGTCTTCCAGTTCGAGCACGTCGACCTCGGCGCCGGGCCGGGCGGCAAGTTCGACCGCGTGCCGACCGGTATGCCGCAGCTGCGGGAGAGCCTCATGCGCTGGCAGGTGGCGCTGGCCGAGGTGGGGTGGAACTCCCTGTACTGGAACAACCACGACCAGCCCCGCGCGGTCTCCCGCTTCGGCGACGACGACCCGCGCTGGCGCGAGCGCTCCGCCAAGACCCTCGGCACGGTGCTGCACACCCTGCGCGGGACGCCCTACGTCTACCAGGGGGAGGAGCTCGGCATGACCAACGTGCCCTTCTCCGCCCCCGAGGACCTGCGCGACATCGAGTCGCTCAACTACGTCGCGGAGCAGACAGCGGCCGGCGTGCCGTTCGAGGAGCTGCTGCCGGGGTTGCGCGCGGTGGGTCGCGACAACGCCCGCACGCCGGTGCAGTGGACCGCGGGCGAGCACGCCGGCTTCACGACGGGAGAGCCGTGGATCCCGGTGGCGCCCGGGCACGAGGAGGTCAACGCCGAGGCGCAGGTCGGTGTCGAGGGCTCGGTGTTCGAGCACTACCGCGCACTCGTCGCGCTGCGGCACGACGAGCCGGCCGTCTCCCACGGCACGGTGACCCCGCTCGCGATGGACCACCCGGACCTGTGGGCGTTCGGGCGCGAGCACGAGGGCACCCGGCTGCTCACGCTGGCCTCCTTCACCCGCGAGCCGGTGGCCGTGCCGACCGACCTGCAGGACGGCTGGCAGGGAGCCGAGGCGGTGCTCGCCACCTCGCCGGAGGCGGCCGCCTCCGTGCGGGAGCGCGGCGTGCTGCCCGGCTGGGAGTCGGTCGTGCTGCGCCGGCGGGGGTAGGCCTCCCGGGACGCCTACCCCCGCAGCGCCGGCAGCACGTGCTCGCCGAAGGTGTCGATGAAGCGCTCCTGCTCCTGGCCGACGAAGTGCAGGTAGATGTCGTCGAAGCCGAGCGCTGCGTACTCCTCGAGCCAGGCGCGGTGCCGCCCGAGGTCGGCCGAGACCCGCACGTGCTCCCGCACCGCGGCCGGCGCGACGTGCTCGCTCATGATGTCGAAGGCTTCCGGCTGTGCCTGGTCCGAGTCGACGGGGGCGGCGAAGACGTTGCTCTTCCACTGGTCGTGCGCGATCCGCTCCGCCTCGTCCTCGGACCCGGCCCACGACAGGTGCACCTGCAGGGAGGCCGGCCCGGTGCCGCCGGCGTCGCGGTAGGCGGCGAGCAGGTCACGCAGCACGTCGACCGGCTGGTTGAGGGTGATGATCCCCTCGCCCCAGGCCGCGACGCGGGCGGCCGAGTCCACGGAGATCGCCGGGGCCAGGATCGCGGGCACGGGGTCCGGGCGCTCCCAGACGCGGGCCTCGTGCACCGTGACCAGGCCGTCGTGCGACACGAGCTCCCCGGCCAGGAGGCGGCGGATGATGTCGACGCACTCCTCCAGGCGCGCGGCCCGCACCTCCTTGCGCGGCCAGGCGTCACCCGTGACGTGCTCGTTCATGTTCTGCCCGCTGCCCAGCGCGACCCAGAAGCGGCCGGGAAACATCTGTCCGAGGGTCGCTATGCGCTGGGCGTGGACCACGGGGTGGTAGCGCTGCCCCGGGGCGCTCACGCAGCCCAGCTGCAGGTCGGTGGTCGCCAGCGCGGCGCCGAGCCAGGCCCAGGTGTAGCCGGAGTGGCCCTGGCTCGTGCTCCAGGGCGCCAGGTGGTCCGAGCACATCGCCATGTCGAAGCCGGCGCGCTCGGCGTGCTGGACGTCGGTGAGCAGCTGCCCGGGGGAGATCTGCTCGTGCGAGGCGTGGAAGCCGAGACGCATCACGGCACCGCCAGGTCGCCGGTGGGACGCACGCGCAGCCAGCGCAGGCCATACCCCTCGAGCGGGGCGGTGACCTCCGGCCCGGGGTCGACCACCTCGTGGGTGACGAGGTCGACGACGCGCGGGTCGTCGCCGAAGCCGTCGACGGGCACCGTGACCGTCACGGGGTCGGGGCCGAGGTTGTGCAGCGCGATGACGGCGGTGCTCTCCAGCGACAGCCGGTGCGCCAGGACGGCGCACCCGGCGTCGTGGTCGAGGACCTGCAGCTCGCCCCAGCCCAGCTCGGGGCAGGCGCGCCGGAGCCGCACCAGGTCCCGGACCCAGGAGAGCAGCGAGTCCGGGTCGTGCAGCTGGTCCATGACGTTGACGTGGTCGGGGCCGTAGCCGTCGCCGACGACGCGCTGCACGAGCTGCCCGGGGTCGGCGGAGGAGAAGCCGCCGTTGCGCTGGGCGCTCCACTGCATCGGGGTGCGGACGGCCATCCGTCCCTCGGCCTCGAGGTCCTCGCCCATGCCGATCTCCTCGCCGTAGTAGAGGGTGGGGGTGCCGGGGAGGGAGAAGAGCAGGGAGTAGGCCATCCGCACCCTCCGCGGGTCCCCGTCGAGCATCGGCGGCAGCCGGCGCTTGAGGCCGCGGTCGTAGACCTGCATCCGCTCCTCCGGGCCGAAGGCGTCGAAGA
>JASKZT010000220.1 GCA_030145965.1 Ornithinimicrobium sp. | reverse complement strand
CCGAGGACGGCGGCGTAGACGCCCAGGTCGAAGAGCAGGGCGCTGGTGAGGTAGAGCGGGCCCGCGTAGCCGCTGATCGGCGCGAGGAAGGAGCCCTCCGCCGCCAGGCCCCACAGGCCGGTGAGGATGGCGACGGAGACGCCGCCGCCGATGAGCATCACCGGGACGCGCGCGGGTCCGACCTGCTGGTCCCGCGCGGAGGACAGGTAGATCAGGGCGACGACCGTGGAGCCGACCAGCGCGGCGATGAAGCCGCCGCCGGGGGAGTTGTGGCCCCGCCAGAAGAGGATCAGGGAGATGACCAGGAGCAGCGGCGCCGTCAGGCCCACGAGCAGCTGCATGGGCACCGCGTTGCCCCACGCCTGGTGGATGGCCCGGTGGGCGGCGCTGCCGGGCTCGCGCAGGGCGATGTCCGGCTGCGGCAGGTGGCTGGGGTCCTGCTCGGCGGGCGGGTCGAGGTAGCGGTCGCGCACGGTGGACAGGACGGCGACCATGGCCACGCCGGCCATCCCCAGCACGGTGAGCTCGCCGAAGGTGTCCAGCGCCCGGAACTCCACGAGGATGGTGTTGACCACGTTGTAGCCGTGCGTGATCTCGGGCCCCTGCGTCAGGTAGTACTCGGCGATCTCCGAACGCTCGCGCCGGCCCGTCAGGGCGAAGGCGCCCAGCCCGGCCGACAGTCCCGTGGCCACCGCCAGGGTGAGGGCGGCTCGCTGGCCGAGCCGGGGCGAGCGCCCGAAGCGCAGCGGGAGCTTCTGCAGCACCAGCATGATCATGAGGATCGTGAGCGCCTCCACCAGCAGCTGGGTCAGGCCGACGTCCGGGCCGCCGAGGGCGAAGATCTGCACGGTGATGCCGACGCCCACCGCCGACAGGCTGACCGTGGCGGCGAGGCGGGACTGCGACATCGCGACGCCGGCCGCGCCCAGCAGGATGACCACGAAGGCGACGGCGTCGCTCCAGTGGTCCAGCCCGGGGTGCTGCTCGGCCAGTCGGGAGGTCAGCAGCAGGCCCAGCGACCCGCCGCCGAGGACCGTCGACAGCACGACGAGCACGGGGGCGACGTGGCGGGTGGGGCTGTCCGCGCGGACCAGGAGGGCGAGCCGCAGACCCGCCCGGGCGACGGGGGCGACGAGGACCGCGATGACGCCCGCACCGTCCTTGGCGAAGGTGTCCCGCTCCAGCGCGGGCAGCAGCCGGCGGCGCCGGGCGATGACGAGGACGCCCAGGGCGATGATGAGCAGGGAGGCGACGAGCTCGGCGTTGACGCCGTGCCACAGGGCCAGGTGCGTCTCGGGCTCCACGTCGGGCAGGGCGGCGGCGACCGCGCGGTCGACCGGCACGTCGAGGACGGACACCATGAGGGCCACCGGCAGGCCCGCCAGGATCGGCAGGGCGGCGAAGATCCCCAGCGCCGGCGGGGTGGCGTGCAGCGGCTGGTCCTCGGGCCAGCGCTCCTGGCCCCGCCCGTCGACGAAGCCGTGGAAGACGATCTTGGCGCAGTAGGCGAAGGTCAGCACGGACGCGGCGGCCGCGACGACGAGGGTGGCCCACCCGGTCCACGCCGGCCCCGGCGCCTGGAGAAGGCCGGTGAACACCGTCTCCTTGGAGACGAAGCCGAGCATCGGCGGGACCCCTGCCATGGAGGCGGCGCCCAGCACGGTGGTCCAGAACATCAGCGGCATGGCGCGCCGCAGCTGGGGCAGCCTGCGCACGTCGCGGGTGCCGGTGGCGTGGTCGAGGACGCCGACCATCATGAACAGCCCGGACTTGAACAGCGCGTGGGCGATGACGTGCAGCACGGCCGCGGCCAGGGCGTACTCGGTGCCGACGCCGATCGCCGCCACGATCAGGCCCAGCTGGCTGACCGTGGAGTAGGCCATCAGCTTCTTCAGGTCGGTCTTCTGCAGGGCGAACCAGCCGCCGAGCGCGCAGGTCAGCAGACCGACGGTGATGAGCGTGACGTTCCAGACGGGCACGTCGTGGAACGCCGGGGAGAAGCGCATCAGCAGGAAGATGCCGGCCTTGACCACCGCCGCGGCGTGCAGGTAGGCGCTCACCGGCGTGGCTGCCGCCATCGCGTCCGGCAGCCACACGTGGAAGGGGAACTGCGCCGACTTGGTGAAGGCGGACAGCAGGACCAGCAGCGCCACACCCGTCGCCAGGCCAGGCCGGTCGTCCCAGACGGGGTGCGCGAGCGCCTCCTGCAGCCCCGTGGTGCCGGTGGCGGCCACCATGAGCACGACGGCGGCGAGCAGCGTCAGCCCGCCCAGGAACGTCACGAGCAGGGTCCGCATGGAGGCGGCCTCGCCGGCGTGACCGGACCGGGCGATGAGCAGGAAGCTGGCGAGCGAGGTGAGCTCCCAGCACAGGAAGAGCAGGATGAGGTCGTCGGCGAGGACCAGGCCGACCATGGCCAGCGTGAAGAAGGCCATGAAGAGGTAGAAGCTGAGGTTGCGCCCCGGTGAGAGGTAGGCCGTGGAGTAGGCCAGCACCACGGCCCCGATGACCAGCGCGATCATCGTGAACACGAGGCCGATCCCGTCCGCGCGCAGCGAGAGGTCGAGCCCCAGCTCGGCCACCCACGGCCGGCTCCACGTCACGGTGCCGCCGTCGAGCACCCGGGTCGCGGCGGGCCAGAAGGCGGCCACCCCGGCGAGGTAGACGACGGCCAGGGGCCAGCCGGCCTGGCGTCCGAGCAGGCGGGTCAGGGGGAAGCTGGCGACGACCGCCAGGAGACAGACCCCCAGCGTCCACACCAGCGTCACGGGGCGGTCCTGTCGTCGCGGGCCCCCAGGGTGGCCGAGGAGGGCCGACGGCGACAGAGCATGGCGAGGAGTCTAACGGCGGCCCCGGAGCCGGGACGGAGGGGGGATGCGAGAGGGACGCCGGACCGGACGGTCCGACGCCCCTCTCGTCACGGTGCCGCCGGGGTCAGGAGGCGACGATGAGGCCGTTGGTCGCGGACCGGGCGGCCTCCAGGCGACGGGTCACGTCGGCCCAGTCGACGACGTTCCACCACGCGCTGACGTAGTCGGCCTTGACGTTCTTGTACTGCAGGTAGAAGGCGTGCTCCCACATGTCCAGCATGAGCAG
>JASKZT010000377.1 GCA_030145965.1 Ornithinimicrobium sp. | reverse complement strand
CCCTCACCGGGCACGCCGTTCTGGCGGTCGGCGAGGACGTGACCGACGAGCGCCTGTGCGCGCTGGGCGTCCACGGCCTCGGCGGGGCGCACGACCCGCGCGTGACCGTGGCGCTGGCCGGCCGTGGCGAGATCGGCGTCCTGGACGTCCTGCTCGTCGGGCGCGGCACCGGCGAGGCGCCGCCGCCCGGTGCGCGGGTCGCGCTCGTCGAGCGGCCCGACCTCGCCGCGTCGCACCGGGTCCGGCACGCCCGGGAGTGGCGCCACGCCGTGCGGGTCCTGGGCCTGCCCGACCCGGCGGCGACGTCGCTCGTGACGCTGTCCCGGGGGATCGCGGGGCTGCCGGAGGTGGGGGTGGAGGCACCGGACGGGCCCGCCGAGCTGCTGCTGGAGGGCGCGCTGGCCCGCGTGCCGCAGGGCCGGGTGGTCCTCGCCTCGGTCACCCCGGGCAACGCCCGGTCCCTGCGCTGGTTCCTGCGGCGCGGGTTCGTGCCCGTGGGCTCGGTGCAGCAGTGGCGCCCGGTCAGGACGTGAGCACGCCGGCCGCGCGGGCGGGCTCGGCGTAGGCGAGGGCCAGCGAGCCGACCGTCTCGTGCGCGTTGAGCCCGCTGGGGTTGGGCACGACCCACAGCCGGGCGCCCTCGAGGGGCTCGGGCTGCTCCCCCGCCGTGGCGCCCCGCACCCCGAAGGCCGTCCGGTAGGCGGTGATGCCGGCGACGGCGACGACGGCGGGGCGGTGCCGCCGCACGGTCCCGCGGAGCCGGGCGGCACCCTCGCGCAGCTCGACGGTGCTCAGCTCGTCGGCGCGGGCGGTGGCGCGGGGGACAAGGTTGGTGATCCCGATACCCCGGGCGCGCAGGTGGTCGCGGTCCTCCTCGGTCATCCCGGCGGCCGGGTCGATGCGGCGGCCGAGGACCCCGGCCTCGAGCAGGGCGGGGTAGAACCGGTTGCCGGGGTGGGCGAAGTGCGTCTGGGTCGCCGCCGTCCAGAGCCCCGGGTTGATGCCGACGACGAGGAGCCGCAGCCGCACGGCGCCGGGCCCGCGCGCGGTCGGGAGCAGGTCCGGGACCTCGACGTCGCGGAAGCTCTCCAGCTCTGCACGGGTGGGGCGCCGTGGCGCGGCAGGCCGCTCAGCCATCCCGCAGCGCGGCCGCCGCCCGTCCGGCGTCGTCCTCGGGCGCCCGGTGCTCTACCGCCAGGTCGTCGGCGACGTCCAGGCCGACACCGGCCCACGCGGCGCGCAGCGCCTCCTCCTCCTCCGAGCCCTCGCCGTAGCGGGCCACGGCCCGGTCGACGGTGGCCGCCGCGAAGCCGGCGAAGCCCACGTCGCGCGGGACCAGCCCGCGGGTGGTCATCGTGTCGTACCAGACCTGGCCGGCCCGCTCCCAGACCCGGCCGCCGAGCGCGGTGGCGAAGAGGTGGAAGGCCTTGTTGGGGATGCCGGAGTTGATGTGCACCCCGCCGTTGTCGTTGTCGGCGTCGTGCGGCAGGACGACGTAGCCGTCCATGTGGCCGGGCTGGGGGTCGCGGCCCAGCACCGGGTCGTCGTAGGCCGTGCCCGGCTCGGCCATCGAGCGCAGGGCGCGCCCCTCCACCTTGTCGGTGAACAGCTCGGCCCCCACCAGCCAGTCGGCCTCCTCGACCGTCTCGTCGCGCACCCACTGGCGCACGATCGAGCCGATGACGTCGGAGGCGGACTCGTTGAGCGCGCCCGGCTGGCCGACGTAGGTCAGGCCCGCGGTGTACTGCGTCAGGCCGTGGGCCAGCTCGTGGGCGATGACGTCGATGCTGCGGGTGAAGCCGGCGAAGTAGACCCCGTCGCCGTCGCCGAAGACCATCTGGCGCCCGTCCCAGAAGGCGTTGTCGTAGTCGCGGGAGTAGTGGACGGTCGCCACGAGCGGCAGCCCCAGGCCGTCGAGGGAGTCGCGGCCGTAGACCCGGGCCAGCACCTCCCACGTCGCACCCAGACCGTCGTAGGCCTCGCCCACCGCCGCGTCGCCACTGGGCGGGGCCCCCTCGGCCCGGACGAGGACGCCGGGCAGCGTCGTGCCGTGCTGGGCGTCGTGCACCGACCGGTCGGGCGTGGCGTCCTCGGGCACCGGCGCGACCGCCGGCGCCCCGGGCGCGACGCGGCCCTCGACCCGCTGCTGCATGGGCCAGGCGATGATGCCCGGCCCGGCCCCCGGCTCGCCGCCGGGGAAGCGGGTCGCGGCCACCTCGCGCCGGTGCCGCAGCTGGGCCCCGTCGGTGAGCGCGAACTCCACGGCGCCGGCCAGACCAGGCTCGGCCTGCGCGAGCTGGCGCAGGACGTAGGGCGGGACGAACGAGCACCGGTGCGACCTCATACCTGCACTCTGGCACGCGCCTCCGACAGCGCGCCCGCCCGCCGCGCCCGGGCGTGGCCTCAGCCCTCGGCGAGCAGCTCGCGCACCCGCGGCGCGACCTGGGTCCCGTAGAGCTCGACCGAGCGCAGGAGCTGGCTGTGCGGCATGGGACCGCTGGCGTACTTGAGGTCGAAGCGGGCGAGCCCCAGCGTGCGCACCGTGGCCGCGATCTTGCGGGCCACCGTCTCCGGGGAGCCGACGTAGAGCGCGCCGTGGGCGACCTCCTGGTGGAACTCCTCCCGGCTCATCGGTCCCCAGCCGCGCTCGGCGCCGATCCGGTCGCGGTTAGCCTTGAAGTGCGGGTAGAGCTGCTCCAGGGCCTGCTCGTCGGTCGGCGCGACGTGCCCCGGCGAGTGCACGGCGACCGGCAGCTCCGGCGCGCCGCCCTCGGCGAGCGCGCGACGGTACAGGTCGGCGAAGGGGGCGAAGCGCTGCGCCGGCCCGCCGATGACCGCCAGCATGAGCGGCAGCCGGTAGGACGCCGCCCGCACGACGCTGCTCGGGGAGCCGCCGACCGCGATCCACGTCCTCAGGCGGCCGGACTCGGTGCGCGGCCAGACCTCCTGGTCGACCAGCGGCGGACGGGTCGTGCCCTGCCAGCTGACCGGGCGCTCCTCCAGCAGCCGGGTGAAGAGGTCGAGCTTCTCGGCGAAGAGGACCTCGTAGTCGCGCAGGTCGAAGCCGAACAGCGGGAAGGACTCGGTGAAGGAGCCGCGGCCGAGGACCACCTCGGCCCGCCCGCCGGACAGGGCGTCGATGGTCGAGAAGCGCTCGAAGACGCGGATCGGGTCGTCCGAGCTGAGCACGGTGACCGCCGAGCCGAGCCGGATGCGGGAGGTGCGGGTGGCGATGCCGGCGAGGACGACGTCGGGGGCGCTCACGGCGAAGTCGGGACGGTGGTGCTCCCCGACGCCGATGGCGTCCACGCCCACCTCGTCGGCCAGCACGGCCTGCTCGACGAGGTCGCGCACGACCTGGGCACCGGACTTCGGCGCCCCCTCGTCGGTGAGCGTCATGTCGCCGAAGGTGTCCAGGCCGAGCTCTACGGTCACGGTCGT
>JASKZT010000365.1 GCA_030145965.1 Ornithinimicrobium sp. | reverse complement strand
ACCTCATGGCGCCGAGACTAGACCCCCGCCGGCGCCTCGCCGCCGAGGTGACGCGGCAGGTCGGCGGGCCGCGTCACCGGCAGGCCGCAGACCGTCCCACGGCACACCGTCGCCGCCCGCAGGTCCCCGACGGCCGGCGTGCCCGGGTCGCCGTCCACGACGAGGGCGCCGACCGGGGTGCGGCGGGCCGCGCGGCCGAGCTGGTCGTCCTGGCCGTCGCCGGCGGGGGAGAGGCGGACGAGGACCGGGCCGGCCAGCAGCTCGGCCGCGGCCGTCAGCGCCCACCCGGCGAAGCGGGGCGCCTGCCGCGTGAGCGTCGCCATACCCTCCAGGGCCGTGCCCGCGAGGTCGAGGTGCGAGGCGTCGGCCGCCTGGGCCCCGTGGCGGACCAGCGCGAGCGCGAGGGCGCTCGCCCCGCCCGGCTCGGCGTTGTCGCCCTCGGGCCGCGGGGTGAGCACGAGCTGCTCGGCGTCGTGGCCGGTGGCGCGGAAGGTGCCGTCGCCCTCCCCGAAGAGATCGACCGCGGAGTCCAGCAGGCTGCCCGCCTCCTGCAGCCACCACGGGTCACCGGTCGCCCGGTGCAGCGCCAGCAGCCCGTCGGCGAGGTCGCCGTAGTCCTCGGCGACGCCCAGCGCCGCCCCGACGACGCCGTCGCGCGAGCTGCGGCGCAGCCGGCCGTCGACGACGTGCTCGCGCAGGAGGAACCGCGCGCACCGGGCGGCCACGTCCACCCAGTCGGGCTCGCCCAGCGCCCATCCGGCGTGGGCGAGGGAGGAGACGAGCAGCCCGTTCCACGCCGTGACGACCTTGTCGTCGCGGGCCGGCTGGGGCCGCAGGGTGCGGTGCAGGTCCAGGCGCTCGCGGACGCCCTTCCACCAGCGCGGGTCGTCCGGGTCCTGGCGCAGCTGGAGGGTGGAGGTCCCGTGCTCGAAGGTGCCGGTCGCCGTCACGCCCAGCAGCTCGGCCGCCCGGTCGCCGTCCTCGTCGCCGAGCGCCTGACGCAGCTGCTCCGGGGTCCACACGTAGGTGAGCCCCTCGACGCCGTCGGTGTCGGCGTCGAGCGAGCTGGCGAAGGCCTCCTGCTCGGTCCACATCTCCCGCAGCAGCCAGTCGACCGTCTCGCCCACGACCCGCGCCGCCCAGGGCCGCGACGGCTCGTCGACCCGCGCCAGGTCGGCGTAGACGCCGAGCAGGAGCGCGTTGTCGTAGAGCATCTTCTCGAAGTGCGGGACCACCCAGGCCCGGTCGACGGCATACCGTGCGAAGCCGCCGCCCACCTGGTCGTACGTGCCCGACCGGGCCATCGAGGCGCAGGTGTGCCGGACCATCTCGAGCGCCGACGCGTCACCGGTGCGGGCGTGGTGGCGCAGCAGGAAGGCGAGGACCATCGACGGCGGGAACTTCGGGGCGCCGCCGAACCCGCCCCACCGGTGGTCGAACTCCCCGGCGAGGGTGAGCACGGCCTGCTCGAGGTCCTCCGGGCCCAGGGCGGCACCACGCGCACCCCGCGAGCCGGGGCCGCGCAGGGCCTCGACGATCTGCGTGCCGCCCTCGACCAGCCGCGACCGGTCGTCGCGCCAGGTGCGCCCGGCCGCCTCGAGGAGCTGGACGAAGGAGTCCCTCGGCAGGTAGGTCCCCGCCCAGAAGGGCTCGCCGGAGGGCAGCAGCAGGCAGGTCATGGGCCAGCCGCCGTGACCGGTCAGCGCGGTGGTGGCCGTCATGTAGACGGCGTCCACGTCGGGGCGCTCCTCGCGGTCGACCTTGACGGCGACGAAGCCCTCGTTGACCGCCGCCGCGACGCCGTCGTCCTCGAAGGACTCGTGCGCCATGACGTGGCACCAGTGGCACGCGGCGTAGCCGACCGAGAGCAGCACGGGCACGTCACGGCGCCGGGCCTCGGCGAACGCCTCCTCGCCCCACTCCCACCAGTCGACGGGGTTGTCGGCGTGCTGCTGCAGGTAGGGCGAGGTCGCGGCGGCCAGGCGGTTCGGCATGCCACCCACGCTACGGGGCGGCTCCCGCGCCCGCGTCCGGCGGCGTCGCCCTCAGAGGCGGGTCGGCGACCACCCTGCGCGTGGTCAGCCGCGCTGCACGGCCTTGGCGATGGCCACCGAGCGGGTGATCTCCGCGGTGTCGCCGGTGCGGCCCTCGCGGACCGACCACAGGGCGTTGTCCGCGACGCGCACGATCGTCATGGCCCGGGCACGGTCGGGGTCGAGACCGGCGGCCCCGCACACCAGCTCCAGGCGGAAGGCGAGGTGGGTGCGCAGGTCGGGGGCGGCGAGGGCGTCGTCCCACCGGTTCCACAGCGAGGGGGCCACCGCCCAGTGCGGGTCGCCCGCCACGGTCTTGGGGTCGATCGCCACCCACTCGCCGGGCACCGGACGCCGCAGCACGTTGCCCTGGTGGAGGTCGCTGTGCACGAGCCGGTCGTCCAGGCCGTCCTCCGCGCCCAGATCCGCGGCGAGGGAGGCGGCCTGCTGCAGGAGACGCCGGGGGAAGCGGTGCGCCAGCACCGCGTCCCGTGACGCCTCCGACAGGTGGGCGCCCACCCGCGACAGGAGCTCGGACAACCGGGGCGCCCACGGCGCCGCCGGCCGGTCCAGCCGGGCCAGCACCTCGCCGAGCGCCTCGCACGTGTCGAGCATGCTCCCGGTGGTCAGGTCACGGTCGGCGTCGAGGCGCTCGAGCAGGAGGGTGCCGGAGGCGGGGTCGGCGGCGAGCAGCTCGACGGCACCGCGTCCCCGCCAGGCCCGCAGCGCCAGGTGCTCCGTGTCGGACTCCTCGTGGGGCCACCCCACCTTGAGGACCCCAGGGTCGCCCTGCGGTCGGGTGACCGGCACGACGAGGGCGGTGAAGCCCGACCGCAGCGGGACGCCGCGGTCGACGGAGAGGCGCCACCGCTCCAGCGCCTCCTCGACCAGAGCCGGCACCGAGCGCAGCCACACCTCGCCGTCGACCCGGTCGGGGCGGTCGGTGCCCGCCCGGTGCTGGGAGACGTCGGCGACGAAGCGCGGCGGCAGGTCGGACCGCTGGACGGCGGTCACGACCCCACCCAGACGGAGGTCACGGCAGCGTCATGCCGGGGAACGGGTGGGCCGGCCCGCCCAGCCGCGCGCTCCAGCGCACCGCCTCGGAGACGATCTGGACGACGCCGGTGAGCTGGTCGAGGTCACCGGGCACGCGCTGGGCGGCGTCGAGGGCGGCGGGCGCGAGGTCGGCCACGAGCGCGCGCGCCAGGCGGCGCCGGTCGTCGCCGTCGGCCAGCGGCTCGGGCAGGTCGTAGCCCAGCGGCGCCACCGGGGCGGCCTCTCCGGCGAGGGTGGACAGCTGACGGGTGAGCCCGCGGACGTCGCGCAGCACCGCCTCGTAGCCCTGCCGCTCGTCGCCGGCGGGCGCGCTGCGGGCGGCGACGACCTCCAGGCCGAAGACCGCGGGGCGCGCGGCCGCGAGCACGGG
>JASKZT010000348.1 GCA_030145965.1 Ornithinimicrobium sp. | reverse complement strand
TCGCCATGGCCAACGCCGGCAAGCGGATGGGCAAGGGCACCAACGGCTCGCAGTTCTTCATCACCGTCGACCCGACCACGTGGCTGCAGGGCAAGCACACGATCTTCGGCCAGGTCAGCGACCAGGCCTCCCGCGACGTCGTCGACGCGATCGCCGCTGTGCGCACCGGCGCCAACGACAAGCCGGCCGACCCGGTGGTCATCGAGCGCGTCTCGGTCGAGGGCTGACCCTGCGGTGAGCACGACCCCACCCGGGCCGCCGACCGGCGGGCCGGTCGGCCCGGGCGACGGGTCGGGGGGGCCGCAGGCCTCCGGGGCCTCGGCGCCGCCGACCTGTCCGCGCCACCCCGACCGCGTCTCCTACGTCTCCTGCCAGCGCTGCGGGCGCCCCACCTGCCCGGACTGCCAGCGCCCCGCGGCGGTCGGGATCCAGTGCGTCGACTGCGTCAAGGAGAGCGCGCGCAGCGTCCCGGTGCCCCGCACCCGCTTCGGCGCGGCGGTGTCCCAGGGCACCCCCTACGTGACCTGGACCCTCATCGGTCTGTGCGTGCTCGTCTACCTGGGGCAGCGCGCCGACCCGCTCGTCACCCGCGAGATGGCCTTCGTCGGGGTGCTGGCCGGGGTCGAGCCCTGGCGCTTCCTCACCTCGGCGTTCGTGCACTCGCCGTCGAGCCTGCTCCACATCCTCTTCAACATGTACATCCTGTGGGCCTTCGGGCCCGTGCTCGAGCGCACCCTGGGGCGGGCCAAGTTCCTCGCCGTCTACCTGCTGTGCGCCGTCGGCGGCTCGGTCGGGGTGCTGGTGCTGAGCTCCCTGCAGCCGGGGTGGTTCGTGCCGGTCGTCGGCGCCTCCGGCGCGATCTTCGGCCTGCTCTTCCTCTACGTGACGCTGCTCCTGCGCCAGGGTCAGGTGCCGACCGCCCTGCTCGTGATGATCGGCATCAACCTCGCGCTGCCGTTCTTCGTCGGGGGGATCGCCTGGCAGGCCCACCTCGGCGGTGCCGTGACCGGCGCCGCCCTCGGCGGGCTGCTGCTCCTGACGAGCACCCCCGGCCGGGACGCCGCGGCGGTGCGCCGCCGTCGCCTCATCTGGCCCGCGCTCCTCGGCACCGGGCTCCTGCTCGCGCTGCTGGCGGTGGTCCGCATCCTCCAGGTGCTCGGACCCTCCGCCCTCGGGGTCGGGAGCTGACCACCCCCGCCGCAAGGTTGTCCACAGGGTTGAATGACATCGGTGTGATTTGTCCCCACACTGGGGACAACCTGTGGACGACGGGTCAGCGCCAGCGCGTCGCCATGACGAAGCCGGCCATGATCAGGCCCATGCCGATGCCGAGGTTCCAGTAGCGGATCGGGGCGATCGGCCACTGGCCGGAGGTGATGTAGAAGGTCGCCACCCACAGGACCCCGACGATCATCAGCCCGCACATGATCGGCACGAACCACGACGGGTTGGAGGGGAGCTTCTGGGTCTGCGGGGCCAGCTCGCTGGTGCGCTGGGCGCGCTTCTTCGCACCCTCACGGCCGCGGGATTCGGGCACGACGGTCTCCTTCGGTCGGTCGGTGCGGTCAGGATACGCGGATACGCTGGTCACGATGGCGACGGCACCCTCCACCCCCGACCGCACCCCGGCCCGCGCCCGCGCGGGCGTCGTGGGCGTCACGGTCGTGTGCGTGCTGGCCGGGCTGCTCTTCGGCACCAGCGCCCGGCTGGCCGAGAACCGGCCCCTGGCCGGAGCCGTGACCGACCTCGTCGGGCTCATCACCGCCCGGGACGAGCAGGTCCGCGAGCTGAACGAGGAGGCCGAGGTGCTGCGCGCCCAGGTCGCCCTGCTGCAGGAGCGGGTGGACACCGGCGAGACGCGCCGGCTGACCCGCCGGGCCGACGCCGTGGCTCCGGTCGTCGGCGTCGCACCGGTCACCGGCCCCGCCGTGAGCGTCACGCTGGACGACGCCGGCTACACCCTCGACACCGTGCCGGAGGGTTACTCGGTCGACGACGTGGTCGTGCACCAGCAGGACCTGCAGGGCGTGGTGAACGCCCTCTGGGCCGGCGGCGCCGAGGCGATCATGGTCCAGGACCAGCGGATCGTCTCCACCAGCGCCGTCCAGTGCGTCGGCAACACGCTCTACCTGCAGGGGCGCGTCTACTCCCCGCCCTACACCGTCACCGCCGTCGGCGACCCCGAGGCGCTGCTGGCCGCGCTGGACGCGGACCCGGTCGTGACGACCTACCGCCAGTGGGCGAGCGCCATCGGCCTCGGGTATGCCGTGCAGGACGTCGGCGAGGTCGAGCTGCCAGGTTTCACCGGCTCCTTCCGGCCCACCCACGCCCGGGTGGTCCAGGACCTGCAGCAGGGCACCGACCCCGAGCCCACGGCCTCCTCGGGCTGAGAGCCTCAGCCGTTGCCGGGGTCCGCCGGCGGTCCCCGCCGGTCGGACGGGGCGGGCTCGTCCGTGCCGTCCGTGGGCGGCGGGGTCGACGTCTGCGTGGGCGTCGGCTCCGTGGGCGTCGGCTCCGTGGTCGGCTCCGTCGTCGGCTCCGTGGTCGTCGGCGCAGGAGGCTCCGACGTCGTGGGCGAGGGGGTCGGCGACGGGGCCGGTGGCGGCGGTGGCGGCGGGGGCGGCGGCACGGTGACCGTCGCGGTGGCGGTGACCACCGGCTCGGCCGCCACGACGAGCCCGATCTCCTCACCGACCTCGACGCGCTCACCGGCCTCGACGGACTGGGAGAGCACGGTCCCGACGGGCGCCTCCGCGGTGCGCCGGACCTCGATGGACCAGGTCAGCCCGGCGTCGTTGAGGAGGACGACGGCGCGGTTCTGGTCCTCGCCGGCGACCTGGGGCACCTCCACCTCGCCGCTGGCGACCTGCAGGACGATCTCCTCCGCCGGGTCGACCTCCTCGCCGGCGGCCGGCTCGGTCGCCACGACGTGGCCCTCCTCGACGTCCCGGTCGTCGACCTCCTCGGCCTCCTGCCTCACGTTCGTGAAGCCCTCGCGACGCAGCAGGTCGCGGGCCGCCTGCTCCTCCATCGAGGAGACGTCCGGCACGGCCCTCGCCTCGGGCCCGGCGGAGACGACGAGCTCGACGCTCGAGCCCTCCTCGAGCTGCCCGGTCACCGGATCCTGCTCGATGACCTGCCCCAGCGGCTGGTCGCTGTTGCGGCTGCCGGCGGGGTCGGGCACGACGAAGCCGAGCCCGGTGAGCTGGGTGCGGGCCTGCGCCTCGGTCATGCCCACCGTGCTGGGGACGGTGACCATGACCGGCTCCTCGTCGGCCCCGGGACCGAGGACCTGGAAGAGCACCCACGCCACGCCGGCGACGGCCAGCAGCGACAGCGCACCGAGCAGCAGGGCGGCGCCGCGGTGCCGGCGCTCGCGCACCGGCATCTCGTCGGTGCGCTCCCACC
>JASKZT010000307.1 GCA_030145965.1 Ornithinimicrobium sp. | reverse complement strand
GTGACCCACGACCGGTGGTTCGCCCGCGGCTTCGACCGCTTCCTCGTCCTCGGCGCCGACGGCGCCGTCTACGAGTCCGACGAGCCGGTCTGGGACGAGCAGCGCGTCCGCCGGGCGAGGTAGGCCGCGCACCGGACGCGCGACCGGTGGCCCGCTCGGGAAGGATGGCCGGGTGCAGACCTTCCTGCCCGTCCCCGACTTCGAGGAGAGCGCCCGCCTGCTGGACAGCCCCCGGCTGGGCAAGCAGCGCGTCGAGACGCTCCAGGTGCTGCGCGCCCTGGAGCTGCCCGACTACGGGTGGACCTCCCACCCCGTCGTGCGCATGTGGCGCGGACGCACCCCCGCCCTCGTGGCCTACGGGCTGGCCACCGTGCGGGTCTGGCGCGAGCGTGGGCACGCGGACTCCACCGAGCCGCTCATCGCCGAGTTCGCCCCCGAGGTGGTCGGCGTGACGCAGGAGGAGCTCGCGGCGGCCGGGCTGCTGCCGGGGTGGCTGGGCGACGAGGCGCTGCACCGCTCCCACCGGTCCAACCTCGTGGCCAAGGCCCCGGAGATCTACCGCCCGACCTTCGCCGCGCTCGTCGGGCCGGAGCCGGAGGGCCTGCCCTACCTCTGGCCCGAGCCCGACGACGTGCCGGCACCGCCGCAGCCCGACGGCCTGCAGACGTGGGTCGTGCGTCCGCCCACGAACGGTGCGCTCGGCGTCTGCCTCGCCGAGGGCGTCGTGGGGCTGGGCGACCGCTCGGGCGTCGACGTCGACGCGGCCGGGCGCTCGCCCCAGGAGCTGGCCGCGCTGGCCAAGGAGCGGCTGGGCCGGCGACCGGCCAAGGAGCTGCGCCAGCTGACCGCCTTCGTCGAGGAGGTCGGCCCCGGCGACCCCGTCGCGCTGCCGGTGGGGGAGGGCAGCGGGCTGCTCCTGGGCGAGGTGACCGGCGGCTACACGTTCGCGGGCGCGCAGGCTCCGCTGCCGCACCGCCGCGCCGTCCGCTGGGACCGCGTCGTCCCCCGCGCGACCGCGCTGCGCCCCGCGACGCTGCAGGACCCCCGGTCGCTCTTCGCCGTCACCCTCGACCCGGCGCAGGTCACCTCACCCCTCCGGAGGTAGGCGGACCGCGCCGTCCGCCTGGGACCGGCACCGTCACCTCGACCTCGTAGGCTGGGCCTCATGTCCGAGACTGCAACGACGCACCCTCTGCTGGAGACCCACCGCGACACGCTGGAGGCGGCCGGCCAGGCGCTGCGCGAGCGGAGCTACTACAGCCGCTACCCCGAGTCGCCCAGCCCGAGGGTCTACGGCGAGACGGCGCCGCAGGACGGCCAGGCCGCGCACGAGTCGGCGCTCAACAGGGACTTCGACGCGCTCGCCGACCAGCCGAGCACCGGCCGCGCCGTCGGCTCCGAGCGCAGCCCCTACGGCCCCTCGCTGGGGGTCCGCTACCCCGAGCTCGACGTCCCCGCCGCGACCGCCGCCGCGCAGGCCGCCATCCCCGCCTGGCGGGACGCCGGCGCCGAGGTCCGCGCCGCGGTCTGCACCGAGATCGTCGAGCGCATCAACCGCCGCTCCCACCAGATGGCCCACGCCGTCATGCACACGAGCGGCCAGCCGTTCGTCATGTCCTTCCAGGCCGGCGGCCCGCACGCCCAGGACCGCGCGCTGGAGGCGATCGTCGTCGCGCTCGAGGAGCAGCGCCGCATCCCCGCCTCGGTGACGTGGGAGAAGCCGGCCAAGGGCGAGCCCATCCGGATGCAGAAGGACTACCGCCTCGTCCCGCGCGGCGTGGCGCTCGTCATCGGCTGCAACACCTTCCCGACGTGGAACGCCTACCCCGGCATCTTCGCCAGCCTCGCGACCGGCAACCCCGTGATCATCAAGCCCCACCCCCGCGGCGTCCTGCCGCTGGCGATCACGACCGCGATCGCCCGCGACGTCCTCGCCGAGGCCGGCTTCGACCGGGCGCTCGTGCAGCTGGCGGCCGAGGACGACGGCGGCACCCTCGCCAAGGACCTCGCGCTCGACCCCGCCGTGCGCATCATCGACTACACCGGCGGCCCCGGCTTCGGGCACTGGCTGGAGACCGAGGCCGCGGCGCTCGGCAAGCTCGTCTACACCGAGAAGGCCGGCCTCAACACCGTCGTCGTCGACTCCACCGACGACCTCAAGGGGATGCTCGGCAACCTCGCCTTCTCCTTCTCCCTGTACTCGGGCCAGATGTGCACCGCCCCGCAGAACGTCTACGTCCCGGCCACCGGCGTCGACACCGACCAGGGCCACCTGTCGGCCGGGGAGTTCGCCGGCCACCTGGCCGAGGCGATCACCCGCTTCACCGCCGACGACGCCCGCGCGGTCGAGATCCTCGGCGCCACCGTCAACGACGACGTGCGCGCCCGCGCGACCGACGTCCCCGCGCTCGCGGAGCGGCTCGGGGGCGAGGTCGTCCTCGACTCGCGCCCGGTGACGCACGCGACCTACCCCGACGCCGTGATCCGCACGCCCGCCCTCGTCGCCGTCGACGCGGACAACACCGGCGCCTACACCCAGGAGTGCTTCGGCCCGGTCGCGTTCATCGTCAGGACCGACGACACCCCCGAGTCGCTGCGGCGCTTCACCGAGACGGTGCGCGAGCACGGCGGCATGACGGCCGCGGTCTACTCCACCCGGGAGCAGGTCCTCGACGAGGCCCGTGAGGCGGCCGCGGAGGCCGGCGTCGCCCTCTCGGAGAACCTCACCGGCCAGGTCTTCGTCAACCAGACTGCGGCGTTCTCCGACTTCCACGGCACCGGCGCCAACCCGGCGGCCAACGCCGCCTACGCCGACGCGGCGTTCGTCGCGGAGCGCTTCCGTGTCATCACCAGCAGGCGGCACGTCTGAGCACGGACGGAAGGCAGGTCGGGGGTATGCCGTTCCGCGGGCCCGGTCCTCGCCCGCGGGTGCGTGAGGAGCAGCCGGGCGTGGTCGCGCTGGTCGGCCTGGAGCATCTGCCGATCGACGGCGACGAGCAGGCCGAGCGGGCCCGCGACCTGGTGAGCGGTCTCGTCGAGGACGCCTTCGCCGCCGGCCACCACCGGGTCGAGGCGGAGAT
>JASKZT010000272.1 GCA_030145965.1 Ornithinimicrobium sp. | reverse complement strand
AGCGGTTCTTGAGGTCCATGAGCTCCTCGAGGAACATGATGGAGTCGGTGCGCCGGTTGCCGTAGATCAGCGACACCCGTGACCCCGGCTCCTCCTCCAGCACGCTCGCCAGGAGGGAGAGCACCGGGGTGATCCCCGAGCCGGCGGCCACGGCGACGTGGTGGCGGGTCGACGTGGGCTGCGTGGGACAGACGAAGGAGCCCAGCGGCGTCATGACGCTGAGCGTGTCGCCGGGGCGCACCGCCTCGTTGAGCCAGGTCGACATCGCCCCGCCCGGCACCCGGGCGGAGGCGACCCGCACCTCGCCGCGGCGGCGCGACTCCCCGCGCGAGATGCAGCAGGAGTAGGAGCGCCGCACGTCCTGGCCGTCGATCGTGGCCCGCACCGTGAGGTGCTGGCCGGGCTCGAAGGCGAACTCCTCGCGCAGCTCCTCCGGCACCGCGAAGGAGATCGCCACGGCGTCGTCGGTCAGCCGGTCGACCCGGCTGACGGGGAGGTCGTGGAAGGTGGCGCGACGACGCGTCGGCTGCTCGATCAACGGCACGGTCTGCTCCTCGTGGGCGTGGCGGGGTGGTGGGCGGGGCGACGCCCGGGGTCAGAGGGTCTTGAACTCGTCGAACGGCTCGCGGCAGGAGCGGCAGCGTCGCAGGGCCTTGCAGGCGGTCGAGCCGAAGCGGGCGACCTCCTCGGTGTCCTCCGAGCCGCAGCGCGGGCAGGCGACGACGCGGCGCTGCAGCGTGAGGCCGACCGGCGCGGCACCGTGGGCACGCTCTCCCGTCGGCGGGGCGATGCCGAAGCGGCGCAGGGCCTCGCGGCCCCCCTCGCTCATCCAGTCCGTCGTCCAGGCGGGAGCCAGGCGGGTGACGACCTCGACGGGCACGCCCGCCCGCCGTCCGACGGCGCGGACCGCGTCCTCCATGGCCGACATCGCGGGGCACCCGGAGTACGTGGGGGTGATCGTCACGCGCAGCCCGTCCCCGGCGCGCTCGACCGCCCGGACCACGCCGAGGTCCTCCAGCGTGACGACCGGGATCTCGGGGTCGGGCACGCGGCGCAGGTCGTGCTCGACCTGCGCGAGCAGGTCCTCGCGCAGGTCACCGGCGCCGGCCGTCATGAGCTCCCGCGCCCCCGTCACCAGGTGGCGCCGGGGTGGCTGCGCGCGATGTGCTGCATCTCGGCGAGCAGGTAGCCCATCGCCTCGGAGTGGACGCCCTCGCGCCCACCGCGGGCGTGCCAGCGCGGCGGGTCGGGCATCGTCAGCGTCGCGTGCTCGAGCACGGCGGCGACGTGGGCGTTGACGGCGTGGGTCAGCTCGGACGGCAGCACGCCGACGCCCTGCTCGGCCGCCCAGCGGGCGGTCTCGTGGTCCTCCCCGAGCTCGGCGACGTAGGGGTGCACGGCGGCGAGGGCGGCCTGCATGCGCTCGCGGCTCAGGTCCGTGCCGTCGCCGAGGCGCAGCACCCACTGGGTCGCGTGGTCACGGTGGTAGACGGCCTCCTTGACCGCCTTGCCCGCGATCGCGGCGAGGGTCTCGTCGGCCGAGCCCACGAGGCGGGACCACAGCTCGTGCTGGTAGCTGGCGAACCACAGCAGGCGCGCCATCTCGTGGGCGAAGTCGCCCCGGGGCTGCTCGACGAGCTGGACGTTGCGGTACTGGCGCTCGTCGCGCAGCATCGCGAGGGCGTCCTCGTCGCGGCCCGCCCCCTCGACCTCGCCGGCGTGGGTGAGCAGCGAGCGCGCCTGGCCGAGGAGGTCGAGGCCGATGTTGCCCAGGGCCATGTCCTCCTCGATCTGGGGCGCGTGGGTGAGCCACTCGCCCAGGCGCTGGGCGTAGACCAGCGCGTCGTCGCCCAGGCCGTGCAGGTAGCGCGTGTGCAGGTCGCGCGCGTCCGGCGTCGCGGGGCGTCGCGGGGCGGCGACGGTCGCGGCGGTCCGCTCCTCGGTGCTCACAGGTACTCCACGTCCTCGGGCACGTCGTAGAACGTGGGGTGCCGGTAGACCTTGTCCGCGGCCGGGTCGAAGAAGCTGTCGCGCTCCTCCGGGCTGGAGGCGGTGATGTCCTCGGAGGCGACGACCCAGATCGAGACGCCCTCCTGGCGGCGGGTGTAGAGGTCCCGGGCGTTGCGCAGGGCCATCTGGCGGTCGGGCGCGTGCAGCGAGCCGACGTGCGTGTGCGACAGGCCCCGGCGGGCCCGGACGAAGACCTCCCACAGCGGCCAGGTGGTGCTCACGCCACCGCCCCCTCGGCCTCGCGGGCGGCCTGCTTGGCGGCGTAGGCCGACGCGGCCTCGCGCACCCAGGCACCCTCCTCGTGGGCGAAGACCCGGGTCGCGATGCGCTGGGCGTTGCACGGGCCGTCGCCCTTGAGCACCCGCCAGAACTCCTCCCAGTCGATCTCGCCGAAGGCCCAGTGGCCCCGCTCCTCGTCCCAGCGCAGGTCGGGGTCGGGCAGGGTGATGCCCAGCTTGACCGCCTGCGGCACCGTCATGTCGACGAACTTCTGGCGCAGGTCGTCGTTGGTGAAGCGCTTGATGCCCCACGCCATGTTCTGCGCGGTGTGGCCGTCCGCGGCCTTCTCCCCGGAGTCGGGCGGGCCGAACATCATCAGCGCCGGCCACCACCAGCGGTCGGCGGCGTCCTGGAGCATGGCGCGCTGCTCCTCGGTGCCGCGCGACAACGTCCACAGCAGCTCGAAGCCCTGCCGCTGGTGGAAGGACTCCTCCTTGCACACGCGGATCATGGCCCGGGCGTAGGGGCCGTAGGAGCAGCGGCACAACGGCACCTGGTTCATGATCGCCGC
>JASKZT010000251.1 GCA_030145965.1 Ornithinimicrobium sp. | reverse complement strand
CCGCGGCTGACGCGGACCCCCGGCCGGCGCGGACGCGGCGCGGCCTGCGCGCCTACCCGCCGCCGTGCTCCTCGGCGACGGCCCGCAGCGCCTCCGGCTCCAGGGCGGCGTGGGGCACCCGCACGAGGCGGGCCGGCGTGCGGGCGACGACCGTCGCCGAGCGGCGCCCGCCCTCGAGGGCGGCCCGCTCGCCCATGACCGCGCCCGGGCCGAGCTGGGCCACGACGCAGCCGTCCACCTCGACGTCCAGCACCCCGTCGAGCACGAGGTGGACGTCCGTGCCCTCCTCGCCCTGGGTGACCAGGGTCGTGCCCTCGGGCACCCGCACGACCGCCGACCGCGCGCCGTGGCGCATGATCGCCCCCGACACCGCCCGTTCGGCGCCGGACTCGGCGGCGACGGTGAGCGCGGGGGAGTCCGCCTCGCCCCACGGCGTGCGGGGGCCGAAGCTCTCGTCGAGCCACTCCTGCAGCCGCGTGAGGGCCGACTTGAGGACGAGCGTGCCGTCGCTGTCGTAGACCCAGTGGCGGGGGAAGGCGGAGGCACCGGCCAGCTCGACCTGCCGGCCGCCGTCGCGGGTCAGGGTGAGGCGCAGCGTGGTCCACACGATGGGGGCGTGGTAGCGCACGAAGGGCGGCCTCGGAACGGGACGGGGGAGCGGGACGCCGGTGCGCCCACCCACCGTCTGGACGAGCACGACCCGGTCGTCCTCGAGGACGGGGTCGGCGCGCAGCACCGGGAGCGAGTAGCCGAGAAAGGTGGCGGTCCCGGCGACCAGGCGCACCCGCGTGCTGCCCATGAGCAGGTCGGAGTCCTCGGCGTAGCCGCCGGTCGTCCCGTCGGGGCCGAACTCGGCCCAGCCGCTGAGGACGTTGGCGAAGCGGAACCGGTCGTCGTCGCGCAGGGAGCGGACGTCGTCGGGGCCCTCCAGCCGGTCCCGGGGCGGCTCGTCGTAGTGGGACAGGCCGAGGTCGAAGCCGCCCTTGAGCCAGCCCTGCACCGAGTCCGACGGGATCCAGGAGATCGAGGTCGCACGACCCTCCACGCGCATGCTCCAGTGAAGCACCGCCGCGGGCGCCGCGACAAGGGCTCAGAGCGGCAGCCCGAGCCCCTCGACCACCTCGGCCCCGGGCAGCCGGGCGGCCGTCGCCCCCGGGAGGCGCAGCTTGGAGCGCCGCAGACCGGAGCCGACGACGACCGCCCCGCGCTCGACCACGGCCGGGTCGACGAGGAGCCGCCAGCCCTCGGGAAGGCCGAGCGGGGTGATGCCGCCGTACTCCATCCCCGTGCGCTCGACGGCCTCGTCCATGGGAAGGAAGGAGCACTTGCGCACGTCGAGGGCCTTGCGGACCGTGCGGTTGACGTCCGCGCGCGTGGTGCCGAGGACGAGCGCCGCGCACACCCGCTCCTCACCGGCGCGCTGGCCGGCGATGACGATGCAGTTGGCCATGTCGGCCATCGCCATCCCGCTCGCCTCCACGAGCGCGGCGGTGTCGGCGAGGTCGGGGTCGATCGCCGCGACCTCCACCTCCGCCGGCGCGAGGACACCCTTGCGGACGAGCGCGGCGAGGGCGCGCTCCACCGGTCCGGCGAGGAGCTCGGGATGCTCGGTCGCCGGGGCCCAGTCCAGCCTCATTGCTCGTAGGTGCCGGTGATCGAGCCGCGGGCCAGCACGTTCTCCAGCGTGGCGAACTGCGCCTTGGCGACCGACGTCGAGGCGTCGAGGCCGGTGTTGTCGGTGTCCAGCGCCCAGACGGTGAAGACGTAGCGGTGCGGACCGTCGCCCTCCGGCGGGGCGCAGCCGCCGAAGTCGCGGGTGCCGTAGTCGTTGAGCAGCGTCAGCGCGCCCTCGCCCAGCTGCTGGCCGAAGTCGCCGGCCCCCCGGGGGAGGGAGGTGACCGAGGCGGGCAGGCCGAGGACGGCCCAGTGGCGGAAGCCGCCGATGACGGGGGCGTCGGGGTCGTGGCAGACCATCAGGTAGGAGCGGGTGCCCTCGGGGCCCTCGGTCCACGAGAGCTGCGGGGAGGTGTTGCCGAAGCCGAAGCCGGCCCACTCGGGCAGCGGCTGGCCGTCGGCGAAGTCCTCGCTGGTGACCGTCAGCTCGGCCGGCGCGGCGGGGAGGTGCTCGTGCGGATGGGGTGCGGTGGGTCGGTCGAGGCTCATGCCACCGACCCTAGTGAGGGTGCCGGGGCCTCGCACGCGCGGGCCGGGTGGGACAGTAGGAGGCATGGCGTCGGACCTCGGGCGGTGCATCCTGCACCTCGACCTGGACGCCTTCTTCGCCGCGGTGGAGCAGCGCGACAAGCCCTCCCTGCGCGGCCGGCCCGTCGTCGTGGGCGGCCTCGGCGGCCGCGGGGTCGTCTCGACGGCGTCCTACGAGGCGCGGGTGTTCGGCGCCCGGTCGGCCATGCCGATGGTCGAGGCGCGCCGGCGCTGCCCGGCGGGGACCGCGTTCCTCTCCGGCCGCTACGAGGCCTACCGGACGACCTCGCACGTGGTCATGGGCATCCTGCGCGAGCGCTCGCCGCTCGTGGAGCAGGTGTCGGTCGACGAGGCCTACGTCGACCTCTCCCTCGTCCAGGACCCGCCCGGGTGGGAGGACGGCCGGCTGGAGGCGTGGTGCGCCGACCTGCTGGGCGAGATCGCCCGCGAGACCGGCGGCCTGACCGCCTCGGTCGGGGTCGCGACCTCCAAGATGATGGCCAAGCTGGCCAGCGAGATGGACAAGCCGGCCGGGACGACCGTCGTCCGGCCCGGGACCGAGCTGGACGTGCTGCACCCGCTCCCGGTGCGGGCCGTCGCCGGGGTGGGGCCGGCGACCGCGGCCCGGCTGCGCACCTTCGGGGTCGAGACCGTGCAGGACCTGGCCCGGGTGAGCGAGAGCGACCTGGTCGCGATCTTCGGCACCGCCCAGGGTGCCTCGCTGCACCGCCTCGCCCGGGCTCTGGACGACCGGCCCGTCGTCGCCGAGCGGGAGGCCAAGAGCATCTCCTCCGAGGAGACGTTCGCCACCGACGTGACCGACCGCGGCCTGCTCGAGGCGGAGCTGGCGCGGCTGGCCGACGGTCTGGGGCGGCGGCTGGGCGCGTCGGCGGCCTTCGCGCGCACGATCACGGTCAAGGCGCGCCACCACGACTTCAGCACGGTGACGCGGTCGGCGTCGCTGCCGTTCGCCACCGGCGACCCGGCGGTGATCCTGCGCGAGGGGCTGCACCTGCTCGGGGGGCTCGACGTCAGCCAGGGCCTGCGGCTGCTCGGCCTGGGGGTCTCCGGCCTGACCGCCCACGCGCAGGAGGAGCTGGCGCTCGAGGGCGGGCTCGCCTACCCCGAGGCGATGCTGGACCTGCCCGACGTGGGCGGGGCGGCCGAGCCGGCCCAGGAGGTGGCGCCGACCGCGGGGCGCGCGGCGCTCCTGGGGCGCGGGAGCGAGGCGTGGTCCACCGGGCAGGACGTCGTCCACGCCGAGCACGGGGCGGGCTGGGTGTGGGGCAGCGGGCGCGGGCGGGTGACCGTGCGGTTCGAGGGACCGACCACCGCGCCGGGGCCGGTGCGCACCTTCGCCGACGACGACCCCGCGCTCTCGGCGGCCCCTCCGCCGGCCTGGACCGGGATGTCGGGGACGGCCGTCTGAGCGTGCTAATCTTGTCCGTCGTTGCCCCGTTCCACCGGGACGAGGCTGCACCACCTGTCCGGGTGGCGGAATGGCAGACGCGCTAGCTTGAGGTGCTAGTGCCCGTGTAGGGCGTGGGGGTTCAAGTCCCCCTCCGGACACCACAGGAGAAGGCGGTCCCAGACCCGCGCAGGACGCGGGACGGGGGCCGCCTTCTCGCATGTGCGGGGTGTGACGAGGCCCACCTTCACGTCCGCCCTCGACGGGCGGTCGATGTGCAGTACGGTCTGCTCGTGAGCGCCGACACCACGCCTGACGTCTCGGGCCTGCTGCGCACGGAGGAGGCGCACCCCACCGGTTCTCGGTGGCGTGACGTGCTCCTCGGTGCAGCCTTCCTGCTACCCAACCTGGTCCTGCTCGGCGTGTTCACCTACCGGCCCCTCGTGGACAACATCAGGCTGTCCTTCCACGACTGGAACATCGCCTCGCCCACCGCGCGGTTCGTCGGGCTGAGCAACTACGTCGAGTGGTTCAGCAGCGCGGCGAGCCGGACGGTGCTGTGGAACACGGTGATCTTCACCGGCGCGGCGGTGATCGGGTCGATGGTGCTCGGGCTGGGCCTGGCGCTGCTGCTCGACCAGAAGCTCTTCGGGCGCAACGCGGTCCGGTCCCTGGTGTTCGCGCCGTTCGTGCTGGCCGGCGCGGCGGTGGGGGTGGCGTTCCAGTTCGTCTTCGACCCGACCTTCGGGCTGGTGCAGGACATCCTGGGGCGGCTGGGTCTGCCGGCACCGGCGTTCTACCAGGACCCCGACTGGGCGTTGTTCATGGTGACCGCGACCTACGTGTGGAAGAACCTCGGATACACGTTCGTCATCTACCTCGCGGCGCTGCAGGGCCGCAGGCTCGAGCTCGACGAGGCGGCCGAGATCGACGCCGCCTCGCGGTGGACGCACTTCCGGCACGTCATCTGGCCCCAGCTGCGGCCCGCCACGTTCTTCCTGCTCATCACGGTGCTGCTCAACAGCTTCCAGGTCTTCGACGTGATCCACACGATGACCCGGGGCGGCCCCCTGGGCAACGGGACGACGACGATGGTCTACCAGATCTACGAGGAGACCTTCGTCAACCAGCGGGCCGGGTACGGCGCCACCGTCGCCTCCATCATGTTCGTCGCGCTGCTGGTCATCACCCTGGTGCAGGTCGCCGTCATGGAGCGGGGGAGGGACGTATGAGCGCGGTCGTCGCGCCGCACGAGCGCAACCACCCCGTCCGGACCGCCGGGGGCTACCTGGCGCTGCTGCTGGTCGTCCTCGTGGTCGCGCTGCCGCTGTACTGGATCCTCGTCGCCTCGCTCAAGGAGCGGCCGGACATCTACACGGTGCCGGTGACCTGGGTGCCCGACCCGGTGACGCTCGACAACTACACGCACGTCGGCACGGGCGTCGCCTTCACCGACTACCTGCGCAACTCCGTCCTCATCACCAGCATCCTGACCGTCGTCCAGGTGGTCATCGGGGTGCTGTCCGCCTTCGCGCTGGCGTTCCTGCGCATCCCCGGGCGCACGTTCCTGCTGCTCTTCATCATCGCCGCGCTCATGGTGCCCAACCAGATCACGATGATCAGCAACTACTCGCTCGTCTCCCAGCTGGGCTGGCGCAACAGCTACGTCGGCATCATCGTCCCGCTGGCCGGCGTGGCGTTCGGGACCTTCCTCATGCGCAACCACTTCCTCTCGCTGCCCAAGGAGATCATCGAGGCGGCCGAGATGGACGCCGCCGGTCCCCTGACCATGCTGTGGAAGGTGGTGCTGCCCATGTCGTGGCCCACGCTCATCGCCTTCACGCTCATCACGATCGTCAACGAGTGGAACCAGTACCTCTGGCCGCTGCTGATGGCCGAGGACGCCTCCGTCGCCCCCCTGCCGGTCGGCCTGACCCAGCTGCAGAACGTCGAGGGCCTGACCAACTGGGGACCGGTCATGGCCGGGACCGTGCTGACGATGCTGCCGATCCTCGTGATCTTCCTGCTGCTGCAGCGGCACATGATCAAGGGGCTGACCGCCGGCGCGGTCAAGGGATGACCATGACCCCACAGACCTTCCACGACGACACCTCACCCGACGACACCTCACCCGACGTCACCGCCCACCCTGACAGGAGCACCATCATGAGGCCCTCCCACCACCCCCGCCGGCAGATCCTCCGGCTCACCCTCGCAGCACTGACCGCGGTCACCCTCTCCTCCTGCGCCGGGATGGGTTCGCCCTCCGGCTCCGGCTCCGGGTCCGGAGAGGGCGAGGGCGAGGGCGAGAGCGCCGCCCCGGTCGAGCAGATCACGGTGTGGTCGAACCACCCCGGTGAGTCCAAGGCGGTGGAGGAGGAGCTGATCGAGGCCTTCGAGGCCGAGCACGACGTGACCGTCAACCTCGTCACCGCCGGCGCGACCTACGAGGAGGTGGCGCAGCGCTTCAACGCGGCGCTCTCCGGAGGCGGTCTGCCGGACGTCGTCATCGTCTCCGACGTCACCTGGTTCAACTTCGCGCTGAACGAGGCCATCACGCCGATGGACGAGCTGTGGGAGACCATGGACGTCGACAGCGAGGGGTACGTCGACTCCCTGCGCGAGGACTACGCCTTCGAGGACCAGCACTACGCGCTGCCCTACAGCCGGTCCACGCCGCTCTTCTACTACAACAAGGAGATGTGGGACGCGGCCGGCCTGCCGGACCGTGGCCCCGAGACCTGGCCGGAGTGGGCCGAGTGGGCCGCCGAGCTGAAGTCGGCCAACCCCGACGTCCCGCCGATGGTCCTTCCGGACGGCAGCAACTACCTGGACTGGCACTTCCAGGGCATGATCTGGACCTTCGGCGGTGCCTACTCGGAGGAGTGGGAGCCGACGTTCACCTCCGAGGAGTCGCTGGAGGCCGGCCAGTTCCTGCAGGACCAGGTCAACGACGGCCACATCGTCATCTCCAACGACCCCAACAGCCAGTTCGGCGCCGGTCAGAGCGCCTCCCTGCTGCAGTCGACCGGGTCGCTCGGGGGCCTGACGGAGACCGCCGACTTCGACTTCGGCACGGCCTTCCTGCCCGGCCCGCACCCCGGCGTGACCACGGGCGGGGCCGGTCTGGCCATCCCGGAGAACATCAGCGACGCCCGCAAGCAGGCGGCCATGGACTTCATCACCTTCGTCACCAACTCCGACAACACCGTGAGGTTCAGCCAGGAGACCGGGTACATGCCGGTGCGCAAGGACGCTCTGGAGCACGAGGACACGCAGGCCTACCTGGAGGAGAACCCCAACTTCCGCACCGCGCTGGAGCAGCTGGAGCAGACCGCGCCCCAGGACTACGCCCGGGTGTTCCTCCCCGGCGGCGGCGC
>JASKZT010000247.1 GCA_030145965.1 Ornithinimicrobium sp. | reverse complement strand
GGGGAGCACTGGGGGTGAGCGCGCCGTGGCGGTTCATGCGCCTAACGTACGCCTGCGACAGGGCGTCGTGCCTAGGCCTGCGGCGACCCCTCGGCACCGCGCCCCGCACCGGGCTCCCGGGCCAGGTCCAGCAGGCGCCCGACCAGCCTGGCCAGGTCCTCCAGCTCCTCCACCTGCAGGCCGTCGAGCAGCCGCGCCCGGGCCTGGCGAGGCGGCCCCTCGAGCGCGTCGAGCACCTCCTCGCCCTCCGCCGTCACCCTCAGCAGCGTGCGGCGCCGGTCCTCGGGGTCGGGCCGACGCTCCAGCCATCCCCGGGAGACGATCCGCTCCACGATGCCGCTCGTCGTCGGCGTCGTGACGTCGAGCAGCCGGGCCAGGTCCTGCCCGGTGAGGTCGGGGTTTGAGCGGACCAGCGCGAGCACCTGCACCTGGCGCAGCGTGAGGTCGGCCGGCACCACGACCGGCCCGAGACAGCGCACGACGAGGGCGTGCAGCTCGTCCTCGGCGTCGGCCACCCGCGCGACCAGCCCCGCGCGCCGCTCGTCCGGCTCCGTGCCCATCTGCCTCCGTCCGTCAGTTCGCCCCGGGCTAACTGTTGCTCCTAGGCTAGGCATCCTATGTCGCGCCTCACGCTGTTCAGCGTCCGCAACCGCGCCCTCGTGGCGCTGACGACCCTCTTCGCCGTGCTGGCGGGCCTGTGGTCGACCACCGCGCTGCCGCGCGAGCTCTTCCCGTCGCTGCAGTTCCCCGTGCTCGCGGTCACCACGCCGGTCCCCGGCTCGAGCAGCTCGGTCGTGGAGCAGCAGGTCACCGAGCCGATCGAGGTGGTGGCGCAGGGCCTGAGCGACGTCGTCGAGGTCACCTCGACCAGCACCGACGGCTTCTCCTCGGTCGTCGTCGAGCTCGACTACGGCACCGACCTGGGCGCCGCGCAGACCCAGCTCCAGCGTCAGGTCCTGGCCCAGGCGCCCAACCTCCCCGACGGCGCCGACCCGCAGATCTTCGCGGGCAACCTCGACGACTTCCCGATCATCCAGCTCGCCGCGACGGGGGGCGAGGGCGTGGACGCGGCCGACCTCGTCGACCGCCTCGAGCGGCTCGTCGTCCCCGAGATCGAGGACGTGGACGGCGTCCGCGCGGCCACCCTCTCCGGCGTCGCCGACCGGGTCGTCACCGTCGACCTCGACCCCGACGAGGCCGTCGCGGCCGGCGCCTCGGTGCCGGCCGTCACCCAGCTCCTCCAGGCCAACGGCGTCGTCGTGCCCGGCGGCACCGTCCTCGACGGCGACGCCGAGCTCGCCGTGCAGGTCGGCTCACGCCTCACCTCGGTCGAGGAGGTGGAGGGCCTGCCGCTCCTGACCCCGCAGGTGGCCGGCCGGCAGCAGGCGCTGACCCAGCAGCAGGCGGCGGCCGACGAGGCCCGGGGCGCCGCCGACGAGGCGGCGCAGGCCGCGGCGTCCAGCCCGCAGGACCCCGAGCTCGCCGCCGGGGCGGCAGCGGCCCTCGCCGCGGCCGAGCAGGCCGAGGCCGCCCTCGAGGAGGCGGGCGAGGTCGCGATCCCCACGCTGGGCGACGTCGCCGCGGTGACGCTGGAGGACCGCCCCGCCACCGCCTACACCCGCACCAACGGCGAGCCCAGCGTCGGGCTGGCCGTCACCAAGACGCCCGAGGGCAACGCGGTGGAGATCTCGCACGCCCTGGAGGACCTGCGCGGCGAGATCGACACCGCCCTCGGGGGCGGCGAGCTCGTGACGATCTTCGACGGCGCGCCGTTCATCGAGAAGTCGATCGAGGACCTGGCGACCGAGGGCCTGCTGGGCCTCGGTTTCGCGATCCTCGTGGTCCTCGTCTTCCTGCTCTCGGTGCGGCTCACGCTCGTCACCGCGGTGTCGATCCCGCTGTCCCTGCTCATCGCGCTCATCGGCCTGCAGGTCCTGGGCTACAGCCTCAACATCCTGACCCTCGGCGGCCTGACCATCGCCGTCGGCCGCGTCGTCGACGACTCGATCGTCGTCATCGAGAACATCAAGCGGCACCTCGTCGAGGGCGTCGACAAGGTATCGACGATCGTGCACGCGGTGCGCGAGGTCGCGGGCGCGATCACCGCGTCGACGGTCACGACCGTCATCGTCTTCCTGCCGCTCGGCTTCGTCACCGGCCAGGTGGGCGAGCTGTTCCGCCCCTTCGCGGTCACGGTGTCGCTGGCGATGCTGGCCTCGCTCCTCGTCGCGCTGACGATCATCCCGGTGCTGGGCTACTGGTTCCTCGCCGGCGGCACCCCGCCGCGCCACGGCGAGGAGACCGAGGAGGGCCGCGACGCCCCCGACCGCCTGCAGCGGGCCTACCTGCCCGTGCTGCGCCGCGCCGTCGGCCACCCGTGGATCACGGTCGTCCTCGCCGCCGCACTGCTGGCCGGCACGGGCTGGGCCGCGACCCTCCTCAAGACCGACTTCATCGGCTCGGCCGGGGAGAACTCGCTGCAGGCCACCCTGACCCTGCCTACGGGCACCCGGCTGGCGGACACCGACGAGCAGGCCCGGCAGGTGGAGGAGTGGCTCGCCGACCAGGAGGAGGTCAGCGCCTACCAGGTCGTGGCGGGCAGCCCCGGCGGGATCGAGGCCGTCTTCCTCGGCAGCGGCGCCAACACCGCGACCTTCGCGATGACCCTCGAGCAGGGTGTCGACGGCGAGGCCTTCGGCGAGGAGCTCACCGCGCACGTCGAGGAGAAGCTGGGCGAGGACGCCTCGATCGTCGCCACCGCCGGGCAGCAGAGGGGCAGCAGCGACCTCGAGGTCGTCGTCCAGGCCCAGGACGTGGACGCCCTGCGCGAGGCCGCGGGGTCGGTGAGCGCCCTCCTGGGGGAGGTCGGGGCCACCGACGTCGTCAACGACCTCACCGACACCGTCCCCGCGCTGCGCGTGCAGGTGGACCGCGCCGCCGCGGCGGAGGCCGGCGTCACCGAGGCCCAGGTGGGCCAGCTCGTCCAGGCCGCGACCGACGGCGCGACCGTGGGGCGGGTGGAGTTCGACGCCCGCCAGGTCGACGTCGTCGTGCGCCAGGGCGAGGCGCAGGACCTCGACGCGCTCACCGACGTCGAGGTCGCCCGGGGCGCGGACGACCTGCCGGTGCGCCTCGGCGACGTGGCCGAGCTGGAGACGGTCGAGGAGGCGGTGACGATCACCCGGGTCGACGGCCTGCGTGCCGCGACCGTCTCCGGCCGCCCCGCGGGCGACGACCTGGGCGCGCTCAGCGCCGAGCTCGCGCAGCGGCTGGAGCGCCTCGACGTGCCCGACGGGGTCCAGGTCGAGCTGGGCGGCGTCTCGGCCGACCAGCAGGCGGCCTTCAGCGCCCTCGGCCTCGCGCTGCTCGCGGCGGTGGCGATCGTCTACCTCGTCATGGTCGCGACCTTCAACTCCCTCGTGCAGCCGTTGATCCTGCTCGTCTCGGTGCCCTTCGCCGCGACCGGCTCCATCGGGCTGCTGCTCCTCACCGGCACCGCGCTCGACGTCGCCTCGATGGTCGGGCTCCTCATGCTCATCGGCATCGTCGTCACCAACGCGATCGTCCTCATCGACCTCGTCAACCAGTACCGCGCCCGCGGGCTGGACCGGCGCGACGCCCTCTTCGAGGGCTCCCGGCACCGCCTCCGGCCGATCATCATGACCGCGCTGGCCACGATCCTGGCGCTCACCCCGATGGCGCTGGCCGTGACCGGCGGCGGGGCCTTCATCTCCCAGCCGCTGGCGATCGTCGTCATCGGCGGGCTGCTCAGCTCCACGCTGCTCACGCTCATCCTCGTGCCCGTGCTCTACGAGCTCGTCGAGCGCGGGTCGGGGTGGGTGACCGGGCTGAGTGGCCGGAGGGCCGCGCGCCGGACCGCCGCGCCTACAGTGACCCGGTGATGATCAGACGTGCAGCCGCCCTCACCGCCGTCGGCGCTCTCGCCCTCGCCGGCTGCTCCGACGACACCGTCGGCACGCCGGCGGAGACGTCGACGACCGTGACGGACGCCGCGGAGACGCTCGAGGCCGTGGAGCCCCCGGCGGACGCCACCGAGCTGGCGGCCGGCGGCCTGGCGCTCTCGGTGCCGGCCGGCTGGGAGACCGCCCAGGACGACTCCGGCGGCCTGAGCCAGGCGACCGCCCGTGGCGAGCTCGAGGGGGGCCGGCGCGCCGCGGTCAACCTCGTCGGGGTGCCGACCGCCGAGACCGACGTCGCCACCTCGCTGGAGGAGGCGCGCTCGCTCGGCGAGGTCGCCGAGGAGACCGAGGTCGTCCTGCCGCAGGTGCCCGGCGGCACCGCCACCCTGCTCGACCTGGAGGTCGACATCGAGGGCGAGGCCGCGCGCACCTGGGTCCTCGTCCTGGAGCACGAGGGCCAGACCTACACCGTGACCTACCTCGCCGTCCCCTTCGACGAGACGCTCGCCCGGCAGACGCTGGGCACCCTCCGGGACGCCTGACGTGGCCGACGGGGGGCAGGCGCGCGTGCTCGGGCCGGGACCGGAGCGCCTCCTCGTCGACGGCCGCGACGTCGCCCCCGTGCTCGTCGCGGACACGCCTTCCTCCCGGCGGACCGGCCTGCTCGGCTCCACCGCCGTCGACGGCGCCCTGTGGATCACCCGCTGCCCGACCGTCCACATGGTCGGCATGCGCTACGCCATCGACGTCGCGGTGCTCGACCGTGCCGGGGTGGTGCTGCGCACCGGCACCCTCCAGCCCTGGTGGGGTATGACGCGGCCCCGGCTGCGGGCCCGCGCGACGGTCGAGATGATGCCCGGCAGCGTGCAGGCCTGGGGCATCCGCCGCGGCTCCGTGCTGACGGTCGCGCCGACCGAGAGGCCCACCGGGCCCTGACGTCGCAGGTCAGGCCCAGGACGCCGGGCCTGGCGCGCCCGTCCGGAGGTCGGTTGGGCATCGTCGGGAGTTGCGGTAATGTCCCGCGTGGCCCAGTCAAGACCGGGAGGGGTTTCGGTCCAGGGCCTCATCGAGGGAGACGCGCGTCGTGTCACTGCTGTTCGTCGGTCTGCCGGGGTCCGAGATGCCCGGCCTTCCTGCCACCGCCGCGGCCGGCGAGGTGCTCCTGGCCGCGACCGAGGCCCTCGAGGCGCAGGAGGCCTCCGGCGCCCGCGACGGCGTGCTCGTCGTCGCTCCCGCCCAGACCGCCCGCTCCAGCGAGATCGCCCGCGCCGTCGCCGGCCATCCCGGCCTCGCCCGGGTGCAGCCGCAGGGGCCCACGACCCAGCTGGCGCTCCTCGCCGCGGTCCTCCTCCGGCACGACGACCTGTCGCCCGCCGACGCGCTGGCCGTGGCCAGGGAGGTCCCGCGCCACGTCGTGACCCACGCGGTGCTCACCTCCGTCTCGGGCCTCTCCTCCCCCCGCCCCAGCCTGTGGCAGCACGTCGCCGGCTGGGCCCCGTGGACCCGCTTCTGGGTCGACGCCGCGGCCGGGACCATCTCGTCCACGGAGCGCCCGGCCTCCGTGCCCTCCTTCCTCACCGCCACCCTCGACCCCGGCACCGCGCCCAAGCTCGTGGTCGACGAGCTGCTGCCCGCCGGGCCCGAGCCGCTGCCCACGCTCGACACCCCGGTCGGAGACCGGTGGGGGACGTCGCGGTTCGTCGAGCGCTCCTACCTCACGACGCCGACCCGCGACATCGTCGACGCCGCCCTCGCCGTCCAGGCGCGCTCCTGCGCCAACTGCGACCGACCCGCCCGTACCGCCCGATGCGACTTCTGCGGCGTCGTGCGGTCCGACCGAAAGGCCTCCGCATGAACCCCCGCCAACGTCGCGGCGTCCTTCTCCTGGTCGCCTCCGCGATCGGCGCCGTCGCGATCTTCTTCGCGGTGCTGACCTTCATCGCCGACGTGAACTCCCGGGCGGGCAACTTCATCAACGTCGTGTCTCTGGCGCAGGACATCGAGGCCTACGAGCCGGTCACGGCCGGTGACCTGGAGCTGCGCGAGGTGCCCGAGAAGTGGGCCTCGGCGCAGTCGGTGCGCGACGCCCGCGACATCGTCGGGCTCGTGCCGGTCAACGACTTCGCCGCCGGCACCTTCGCCTCGCGGGGCATGTTCATCGACCGCCCGGGCATCGCCACGGGCCACCGTGAGATCGCGATCATGGTCGACGCGGAGACCGGCGTGGCGGGCAAGGTGAGCTCGGGCGACCGGGTCGACATCATCGCCACCTTCCCCGGCAGCGAGGAGGACCCGCCGTCCAGCCAGATGTGGGCCCAGGGCGCCCTCGTCATCGACGTCGGCCTGCCCGAGGAGGTCGTCCAGGAGGACGGTCGTGGCGGCTTCTCCACCGGCACCGGCGTCCCGATCACCTTCGCGCTGCCGGCCGACGAGGCCCTGCGCGTCGCCTACGGCGAGAGCTTCAGCGTCAAGCTGCGCCTGGCGCTGCGGGCCCGCAACGACGACTCCACGGTCGACAGCGACCAGATCTTCTCCCCCGAGAACCTGACCAACATCGGAGGGTCCGACTCGTGAGCCGCATCACCGCCACCGCCGTCATCGAGGACCCGGTCCTGCGGTCCTCGGTCCAGTCGCTCATCTCCGAGATGCCCGACACCGAGCTCCTCGGGGTGGGCGCCGAGGTCGGCGAGATCGCCTCCCACCTCGACGACCCCGAGCTCGACGTCGTCCTCGTGCACACCGAGCTGGCCCGCGCGGACTTCCGCGGTGTCATCCGCGAGCTGCAGGCGCGTCGCCCCTTCGTCGCCGTCCTCGTCCTGGCACCGGACCCCGACACCGGGCTCCTCCAGTCGGCCATGGAGCTCGGCGCCCGCGGGGTCCTCGTCCAGCCGCTGTCGCTCGACGAGGTGCGCAACCGCCTCGAGTCGGCCGCCGTCTGGAGCCGGGGCCTGCGTCACTACTCCGGCGGCGAGGCCCGCGAGGAGCGCGGCCGCGTCGTCGCGCTCGCCGGCGCCAAGGGCGGCGTCGGCACGACCACCCTCGGCGTCCTCCTCGTCCAGGAGTGCGCCGCCGCCGGCCGCACCGCCTGCATCGTCGACGGCGCCCTGCGCGGCGGGATGGTCCACTACTTCTCCGACGTCAAGCCGCGACGCAACTTCGTCGACCTCGCCGACGTGGCCAGCGAGCTCACCGGCCGCAACGTGCGCGAGGTGGTCGTCGACGCCGAGGCCGGCTTCTCGGTGCTCGGCGCCCCCGGCGACGTGGAGCGGGCCGACGAGGTGACCGGGCCGGCCGCGCGCCAGGTGCTGCACCAGCTGCGCTACCTCTACGACATCGTCATCGTCGACGTGGGCCACCTGCTCGAGGACGCCCAGGCCGCGATCATCGAGATGGCCGACGACGTCGTCCTGGTCGTCGGCGCCGACATCGCCTCGATCAACGCGGCCCGCGCGACGCTGACCAACTGGGAGCGGCTCTCGATCCGGCCCCCGGCGCAGGTCGAGTTCCTCTTCAACGGCGTCGACCGTCGCCGCGAGGTGCAGCCGGACATGGCCGCCCGCATCCTGGGCAAGGAGCCGCTGTCGACCATCCCCTCCGACTTCTCCCAGCTCGAGGCGGCGCACAACGTCGGCAACCTTCCCCTGGTCAAGGAGGGCAGCGTCCGCCACTCCGTCCGCCGCGCCGGCGCGACGCTCGGCCTCCTGCCCCGCAGCAGCGGCCAGCGACGGCGCGGCGGCCGCGGCCGCCGGGAGGCCGGTCAGGCCGCGGTCGAGCTGCCCTTCGCCGTGGCGCTCTTCCTCGTCGCCTTCCTCGTGGCCATCCAGGCGCTCTTCGCCGCGACGGCCGTGGCCTTCGCCCGGCACGGCGCGACCGCGGGGGCCCGGGAGATGTCGGTGACCCAGGACGCGGGCCTGGCCGGGCAGGCGGCGCGCGACGCCGTCCCGTCGGTCTTCGAGGGCGGCTTCAGCTTCTCCTCCTCCGGCAGCTCGGTCCGCGTGGCGGTGTCGGTGCCCACGGTCATCCCGGTCGGCGACATGGGCATGCGCGTCTCGCAGTCCGCGTCCGTGCAGCCGGAGCCGGGCCGATGAGCCGGCGCACCGGGCTGCTGCGGCGCGACGAGCGCGGCGCGGTCTCCATCGACCTCGTCGGCCTGCTGCCGATCTTCCTCATCCTGGCGGTGGTCATCGCCCAGTCGGTCGCCGTGGTCTCCGCCGTCGACGCCACCAACCAGGCCGCGCGCGACGCCGCCCGGGCGCAGAGCCTGGGCGAGTCCGCCCACGGCGCGGCCCGGGACGCCCTGCCGGGCTGGGTGCGTCTCAACAGCGTCCGCAGCGGCGGCTGCGCCGACGTGTGCATGGAGGTCGAGTCCGG
>JASKZT010000171.1 GCA_030145965.1 Ornithinimicrobium sp. | reverse complement strand
GCGCATCGCGTAGGCGGCCGAGCGGTCGACCTTCGAGGGGTCCTTGCCGGAGAACGCGCCCCCGCCGTGCCGCGCCATCCCGCCGTAGGTGTCGACGATGATCTTGCGGCCGGTGAGCCCGGCGTCGCCCATGGGCCCGCCGATCGTGAAGACCCCGGTCGGGTTGACGAGCAGGCGGTAGCCGTCGGTGCGCAGGTCGACCCCGGCCTCGTGGGCGGCCTCGAGGACGGGCCCGACGACCCGCTCCCGGACGTCGGGGGTCAGCTGGTCCTCCAGCGAGATGTCGCGGGCGTGCTGGCTCGACAGGACGACCGTCTCGAGCCGGACCGGCCGGTCGCCCTCGTAGGCGATCGTGACCTGCGTCTTGCCGTCCGGGCGCAGGTAGTCCAGCTCGCCGCTCTTGCGGGCCTGGGTCAGGCGCTCCGCCAGGCGGTGCGCGAGGAAGATCGGCAGCGGCATCATCTCGGGCGTGTCGTCGCACGCGTAGCCGAACATCAGCCCCTGGTCGCCCGCGCCCTGCACGTCGAAGGGGTCGGCCGCCTCGTCGTCCCGGCTGTCCATCGCGGTGTCGACGCCGAGGGCGATCTCCGCCGACTGGTCCCCGATCGAGACCTCGACGCCGCAGGTCCGCCCGTCGAAGCCCTTGTGGGAGTTGTCGTAACCGATCTCCAGGATCGTGTCGCGCACGATCTGGGGGATGTTGGCGTAGCCGGTGGTGCGCACCTCGCCGGCGACGTGCACCAGCCCGGTCGTGACCATGGTCTCCACGGCGACCCGCGACCCCGGGTCCTGGCGCAGCAGCTCGTCGAGGATGCTGTCGCTGATCTGGTCGCAGATCTTGTCGGGATGTCCCTCGGTGACGGACTCGGACGTGAACAGGCGGGCCATGGGTCTCCTCGCGGTGGCAGCGGCTGCTGGCTCGTGCCGCAGTCTACGGTCCGCCGCCGACGGGCCCGGCGGGGATCCTGGTCAGGCCAGCTCGGGGGCGACCGCGTCCCAGATGGCGGTCGCGACGGCCGCCTTGGTCACCGGTCCGACGGTGACGGTCTCCTGCGTGCCGGGACGCAGGAGGTGCACGGTGCTCGTGTCCTGCCCGAAGGTCTTGTCCTCGCCCACCTCGTTGGCGACGAGGAGGTCGCAGCCCTTGCGGGCGAGCTTGGCCCGGGCCAGCTGCAGGACGTCACCGGTGTCGTCGCCGGTCTCCGCGGCGAAGCCGACGACGTAGGGCGTGCCCGTGTCGCCGCGGTCGCGGACCAGACCGGCTAGGACGTCGGGGTTGCGCACGAGCTCGACGGCGGGGGCGCTCTCGTCGCCCTCGCCGTGGGTCTTCTTGATCTTGCGGTCCGCGTACGCGGCGGGCCGGAAGTCGGCGACCGCCGCGGCCATGACGACGGCGTCGACGCCGCCGCCGGCCACGGCGCCGGTCACGGCGTCCCTCAGCTCCAGGGCGGTGCCCACCCGGACGACCTCGCAGCCCTCCGGCGGGGCGAGCTCGACGTTGGCCGAGACGAGGGTCACCCGGGCACCGCGCCGGGCCGCCTCGGCGGCCACGGCATACCCCTGCTTGCCGGAGGAACGGTTGCCGAGGAAGCGCACGGGGTCGAGGGGCTCGCGCGTGCCGCCCGCCGAGACCACGACGTGGCGGCCGGCCAGGTCCTGGGGTGCGGCCAGGCCACGGGCGGCGTCGCCGGGGACGGTCGCCAGGGCCGCCGCCACGACGTCCTCGGGGTCGGGCAGGCGTCCGGGGCCGGAGTCCCGGCCGGTCAACCGCCCGGACGCGGGGTCGAGCACCGTGACGCCGCGCTCCCGCAGGAGGGCGACGTTGGCGACGGTGGCGGGATGGCCCCACATCTCGGTGTGCATGGCCGGGGCCATGACCACCGGGCACCGCGCGGTGAGCAGGGTGGTGGTCAGCAGGTCGTCGGCGAGCCCGTGGGCCGCCCGCGCGAGCAGGTCGGCGGTGGCGGGCACGACGAGGACGAGGTCTGCCTCCTGGCCGAGGCGCACGTGGCGCACCGAGGGGACGTCGTCCCACACCTCGGTGCCGACGGGGCGCCCGCTGAGGGCCTCCCACGTCGGTGCACCGACGAAGCGCAGGGCCGCCGCCGTCGGCACGACGGTCACGGCGTGCCCGGCCTCGGTCAGCAGGCGCAGGACGAGCGCGGCCTTGTAGGCCGCGATGCCGCCGGTGACGCCGAGGACGACCTGCACCCCCCGGGGTCCCGCCGTCAGCTCTCGGGCGAGCTGGTGTGCAGCTTGCCCTGGTCGATCTCGTGCAGCGCGATGGAGAGGGGCTTGTCGGTGGCGTCGGCCTCGACGAGGGGGCCGACGTACTCGAGCAGGCCCTCGGAGAGCTGGGAGTAGTAGGCGTTGATCTGGCGGGCGCGCTTGGCGGCGTAGATCACGAGGGCGTACTTGCTGTCGGCCCGCTCGAGAAGGCTGTCGATCGGCGGGTTGGTGATGCCGTCGGGATGGGCGATGGTGCCGGTCACGGTGGTCACGATTCCTTTGCTGGGACGGGGTCAACCATCAATGATACGAGGTGCTCGGCGGCGTGGGCGACATCGTCGTTGACGATGGTCGCGTCGAACTCCGCCTGGTGGGCCAGCTCCTCCCGGGCGGTGCGCAGGCGGACCTCCCTCTCCTCGGGCGTCTCGGTGCCCCGCCCGACGAGCCGGGAGACCAGCTCCTCCCACGACGGGGGCGCCAGGAAGACGAAGAGCGCCTCGGGCATGACCGCCCGTACCTGTCGGGCGCCCTGCAGGTCGATCTCCAGCAGCGCCGGCCGCCCCTGGGCCAGGGCCTGCTCGACCGGGCGCCGCGGCGTGCCGTAGCGGTGCCGGCCGTGGACGTGCGCCGACTCCAGCAGCTGCCCCTCGCGCTCGAGGCGGTCGAACTCGGCCTCGTCCACGAAGTGGTAGTGCCGGCCGTCGACCTCACCGGGACGTGGGGGGCGCGTCGTGGCGGAGACCGACAGCCACACCTCCGGGTACTGCTCGCGCACGTAGGCGGCCACCGTCCCCTTGCCCACCGCGGTGGGGCCCGCGAGGACGACGAGTCGGCGGTCCGACGACGAGGAGGACCGGGCGGCGGCTGGCAGGGGGCTCAGCTCTCGCCGAAGCGGTCCAGCAGCTGGGACACCTGGTTGGCGCCCAGGCCACGCACGCGGCGGCTCTCGGAGATGCCGATCTCCTCCATCAGCTGGCGGGCCCGCACGCGCCCGACGCCGGGCATCGACTCCAGGAGGGCGGACACCTTCATCTTGCCGATGACGTCGTTCTCCTTCCCCTGGTCGATGACCTCCTTGAGGGAGCCTTGGGCGTTCTTCAGACGGTTCTTCACGGCGGCGCGCTCGCGGCGTGCCGCGGCTGCCTTCGCGAGCGCCTCGGCTCGCTGCTCGGGCGTCAGCTGGGGAAGGGCCACGCTCCATCTCCTCGGTGTGCTCCTGTGCGGCGGGCGCAGCGCCCGCTAGCAGGGAAACCTACCCAGTGCAGACCTCCGGTGCCAACCCGAGCCGGTGGACCGGAGCGGGGTGCGGGGCGAGGGCCGACGCTGGTCAGGCCCGGAGTGCGGCGCGCAGCCGGGCGGTCCAGCCACGGGCCTGCGCGCGCAGGTCGGCGGGGTCCGGGCCGGCCGCCAGGACCCCCCGGCCCAGGGGGACGAGGACGCGCTCGCGGACGTCGGCGAAGGTGCGGGCGACGTCCTCCGGCCCGGCCCCCTGGGCGCCGACGCCGGGAGCGAGGACGGGCGCGCCGGAGGCCGCCAGGTCGATGCCCAGATCGGCCGGGGCGGCGGGCAGGGTGGCGCCCACGACGAGACCGACGTCACCGAGGGGGGTGCGCCCCGCGTTGTCCGCCCTGACCGCGGCCACCACGGTGGCCGCGACCGACGGGGTGCCGGCCAGCTGGACGGCGGCCCCCTCGGGGTTGGACGTCAGACCCAGGACCCAGACGCCGCGACCGGTCGCCCGCGCGAGGTCGAGCGCGGGGCGCAGGGACCCGTAGCCGAGGTAGGGGCTGAGCGTGACGGAGTCGGCCGCGAGCGGGGCGCCGTCGGCGAGGAAGGCCTCGGCGTAGGCACCCATGGTCGAGCCGATGTCTCCGCGCTTGGCGTCGAGCACGGTGAGCAGCCCGCGCTCGCGGCAGGTGCGCAGGACCTCCTCCAGCACGGCGACACCGGCCGACCCGTGCCGCTCGTAGAAGGCGGACTGCGGCTTGACCGCCGCGCACTCGCCGGTGACCGCGTCCAGCACCGTGCGGCTGAAGGTGCGCAGCCCCTCGGGGGTGTCGGGCAGCCCCCAGTCGGCCAGCAGGTGGGCATGGGGGTCCAGGCCCACGCACAGCGGCCCGTGCTCCTGCATCGCGGCGGCGAGGCGGGCTCCGAAGTGCTCGGTCATGGTCTCCTCCGGGAGGGGTCGGTCGGGGACGGGGCGTCCCCGCGTCGGGCGAGGGACGAGGCGACGGCGTCGCGCACGGTCCACAGCAGCGTCGGGTCGGCCCAGAGCGCGCTGCCCAGCTGCACGGCGTCGGCGCCCTCCTCGAGGGTGGCCAGGGCGCTCGGGGCCCCGTGGACACCCCCTGCGGCGACGAGCGCGGCACCGGGCCAGCGCTGCTCCGCCGCCGCGTGCCGCAGCGTGCGCAGGCCGGCGAGCGTCAGCGCGGCGGTGGAGGGGCCGCTGGTGGACCGGCC
>JASKZT010000192.1 GCA_030145965.1 Ornithinimicrobium sp. | reverse complement strand
CGACGAGGACGTCCGGATCCCGTGCACCAGGACGACGGCGGGCTGCATGACGTGATGGTAACGGTGCGTTCGCCACGGGAGCACAGCGCACGGGGGCGAACAAGCGCTATGGGAGAATTGTCGGAATGTCCCCCCGAGCTCTGCGCGCCCTCGAGCTCCCACGGCATGCGCACGGCCTGGCTCTTGATGGTGATGCCGCGCTCGCGCTCGATGTCCATGCGGTCCAGGTACTGGGCCCGCATCTTGCGCTGGTCGACGACCCCGGTCTCCTGCAGCATGCGGTCGGCCAGGGTGGACTTGCCGTGGTCGATGTGGGCGATGATGCCGAAGTTGCGGATGCGCTCCGGCGGGGTGGCCGCCGGCTGGGGCACCGTGTCGGGGCGGGCAAGGGGGGACACGCTGGTTCGTCACCTCGGGTCGGGAGCGGGGGCTGGCAGTCCCACCCAGTGTCCCACGTCCCCCGCCCAGGGCCGGCGCCTCCCGGCGCGCGACACAGGGTCGTCGCGCCCCGGGAGGCGGGGCGGGGTCGGTCAGGCGCGCGCCAGCGCGTAGGCCGCGCAGCCCTGCAGCTCCATCGAGATCGTCAGGCGCTCCACGGAGATGTTGCGGGCGATCGTGTCGTCGGCCGAGTGGTACTCCGGCTCCAGCAGGGCCGGGGTCTCGACACCGCGCCAGGTGAAGTTGCCGCTGGGGATGCCGACCTCGGAGAACGACTGGTGGTCGCTCGAGCCACGGGTGGTGACGTCGCTCATCACCGACCGGTAGCCCAGCCGCTCGCCCGCCGCGAGGACCTCGGCGTTGACGACGTTGGGCAGGCCGAAGTAGTCCAGGACCCAGTACTTCTCGGCCGGGTCCCAGCTCGTGCCGACCATGTCGTTGTTGAAGACGCCGCGCAGCCGCGAGCTCTCTGCCGCGGGCAGCCCGCGGGCGTAGAGGCGCGAGCCGACGAGGCCGACCTCCTCCGAGCCCCACAGGGCGAAGGACAGGTCGGCCTCCGTCGGCAGGTTGCGCATCGTCCGGGCCAGCTCGAGGCACAGCACGGTGCCCGACCCGTCGTCGTTGGCGCCGCGGGCACCGATGACCGAGTCGTAGTGCGCGCAGAGCATGACGTTGTCGCGCCGGCCGGGAGCGCCACCCTTGCGGCCGGCCCGGGTGGCGAGGACGTTCTGGCTGGTCGGGGCGGGGTAGAGGATCGTCGTCACGGTCAGCGTGACCGCACCGGCCCCGAGGGCCGCGAGCAGCGCGTCCTTCTGGACCTGCCCGACACCGACCACGGGGATCGGCACGTCGGTGCCGAGGCTGGGCGCCGCCGCGGACGTCTGGCGGGGGTAGACCGAGTCGGGGCGGGTGCCGATGAAGGCGGCCGCGCCCCGGCGGGCGGCCTCGGCCGCGAGCGCGGTCAGGTTCTCCGAGCCGCGGACGACGCGCATGAGCACGACCCCGGTCAGGTCGGCCGGCAGGTCGGCCGGCGAGGCGCTCGGGGCGAGGGCCAGCTGGCCGGTCACGGTGACGTCCTGGCGGCCGCGGACGGCCGACCCGACGCCCCAGCTGAGGTCGGTGTCCAGGGTGGGGCCGGCCAGCTCGCCGACGCGCCGGGCGGGTACGCCGAAGGTCTGGACCTGCACGTCGTAGCCGTAGCCGTCGAGGACTCCGGCGATGTAGTCGGCGGCGGCCGCCTCCTGGGGCGTGCCGCTGTAGCGCTGGCCGATGCCCTGCGTGAGGTGGGTGAGGTGCTCGATGGCGTTCTCGGGCCGCAGCTGCGTGATGACCTGCCGGTCCCAGGCGGTCAGGCTGGGGGCGCGGACGGCTCCGGGGCGGGCACCGTCCGCGGCCCAGCCGGGCCAGGCGACGGTGCTGGCGGCGCCGCCGCCGGTCAGGGCGAGGAAGGCACGGCGGGAGAGCTTGCTGTTCAGCATGAGGGTCCTTGTCGTCGTTGCGGTGCGACCACGTCGTCGCACCCCGGACCCTGCCGTCCCCGTGCCCCCCGGGCAAGACCCCACGGCGCGTCTTTACCCTCTCTTGACCCGCTCGGCCTCTCCGTGACCGTCTGCCGGCGGGGCGGGCGAGGAGCTGGCCCCCCTCAGCCCGTCAGCGCCTCGAACCGGACGAACGCCCGCAGCCGCCCGTCGCCGTGCTCGCGCAGCTCGGTGTAGCCCAGCGACTCGTAGAACGCCCGCTGCCGCGGCTCGTCGTCGGTGAGCAGCACCTTCTGACGCACGTGCTCGAAGGGCTGGAGCGCGGTCTGCACGAGCTGGCGCCCGACCCCCTCTCGCTGCAGCTCCGGGCGGACCAGCACGTCCTGCAGGTAGGCGATGCTCGCGCCGTCGGAGAGCACCCGGGCCAGGCCGAGCAGCTCTTCCTCGTAGCGGGCCGTCACGACCCTCGTCGACCCCTCGACGGCGGCGACCAGCACGTCCGGGTCGGTGGTGTACGACGTCCAGCCGACCGCGTCGTAGAGCTGGACCAGCTCGGCACGGTCGGGGAGGTCATCGGCGCTGATGACGATCTCGTGGGCACCCACGTCCTCACAGTACCCCTGGACCGCAAGGACGCCGTCCGCTACCGTCCCTTCGACACCATGGACCGACCGTTCCGCAGGACGGAATCCGCCGGAGGTGCCGCGTGACCGGTACGACGAGCACCACGAGGACGACCGCGCCCGGCCTCGACCTGCCCGAGGGGGGTGGAGGTGACCGGCGAGCCGCGTCCTGGACGAGAAGCACGTGCTCGTCGACGGCGAGCGCACCTCGGGCAGCCTTGTCGACCTCGCGCTCTACCTGGTCGCCTGCGCCCGTCCCCAGCTCGACGCCGGCAAGGGCCCCCGCCTCTACCTGGCCAAGCTGGAGCACCACCTCGAGGTCCGGCTGTGGAACGATGCGCTCGAGCTCGACCGGGTGCGCGAGCAGGGTTACGCCCTGGACGACGAGGAGCAGGAGCTGGGCGTG
>JASKZT010000167.1 GCA_030145965.1 Ornithinimicrobium sp. | reverse complement strand
AGCAGCTCGACGTCGCCGCGCACGACCAGCGGCCCGTCGGGGTAGGCCGTGATGCTCGGGGGGTGCTGGCTGGGTGGCACAGGGTGTCCTTCCCTCGTCGGGACGTGCGTCGTCGTGGGTGCGTCGGGAGCGAGCCTCGGCGGCCCCGTCCCGGCGCGCCGCACCCTGGGCGAGGCGGCGTGGAGGAGCCGGCCGTCGCCGTAACGGACCCCGCCGAGCAGGCGCAGGGCGATGGCGGCCCACACGCAGACGGAGCGCTCGGCCAGCCACGCCGGGGCCCAGAGGGCGGTGGAGGGCGGGAACGCCGCCCGGCCGCCCTGCCTGCGCCGGCCCACCTCGGCGACGGCGACGGACAGGAGCGCCAGGCCGGTGACCACGTCCCGCCGGCGGCGCCCGGAGAGGAGCACGAGCGGCAGGACCGCCGACTCCGCGGCCAGCCTGCGCGGCTGGGCGAAGTCGTCGTAGGCCTGGCGCACCCGCTGGCCCCAGAAGTGCCGGGCCGTCGGCGGCCGGCGGCCCACGAGCAGGTCGGGCGCGCGACGCACCGCACCACCGCGGCGGACGACGGTGCGCAGGAGCTCGAGGTTCTCGAAGAGCACGTCGCCGTCGTACCCCGAGGGCCCGAGCGCCTCCCGGCGCAGCACGAGCGTGCCGGGGTGGTCACCGGTCAGGGCACGGTTGACCAGCTGGCGGGCCGTGTCCCAGCGGGCGTGCCAGGGCCAGGAGGTGAAGACGTTCTGCGGGACGACGAGGTCGGCCTCGTCGAGCAGCCCGAGGGCGCGGGCGAGGGTCTGCGGGGTGTGCCGCACGTCGTCGTCGGCGAGCACCACGCGGTCGTGCCGCGCCGTCCGCAGGCCCGTGACGACGCCGCGGACCTTGCCGTTGCGCCCCACGCGCGGCTCCGGCCGCAGATGCCGGACGAGCCCCCTCCACGCGCGGTCGTGGCGTGCGAAGACCTCGGGCGCGGACCCGTCGACGACCGTGACGTCGACGACCCGCGACAGCCGGGCCAGGTAGGCGGTGAGCTCCTCCAGCCCCTCGTCGTCCTGCCACCGCAGCGGCAGGACGTACTCCGCGTCGAGCCAGGTCAGCCCAGCGGGCGCCTCAGGCACGAACGGCCCTCCTCCCAGCACCCCAGGACGTGGTCGGCGACGAGGCCGTCCATGGCGAGCGACGCCGCGGCGCCGAACATGAGGTCGGGCACGAGCGCCGGCTGCTGCTCGGCCAGCCCGCCGGCCAGGTCGTGGGCGGCGATCTGCTCGTGCACGGCGTCGGCCTCGACGTGCTCGGCGAAGTAGTGGGTCACGTCGGTGGCGAACCCGAGGCGCTCGAAGCCGTCGCGCAGGAGGCGGTTGGGGATCGAGGAGGTCATCTCGAAGGCGGCCAGGTGGCCGACCACCGCGCCGAGCAGCCGCTGGTGCAGCCCGAGCAGCGACATCGTGTTGTGCGAGGCCAGCGCCACGGCCGGCACGTGGTCGAGGTAGGCGGCATACGTGTCGTCGAGGCCGGCGCCGCGCATCGAGGTGGCGTAGAGCGAGGAGTGCATGCTCTCCAGGCGGCCGCCGCCGTACTCGTCGGCCTGGATCTCGACCATGGCGGCCTTGGGCCGACCGGTGAGCCGGGGGATGGCCCAGGAGTGGCTGTCGGCCTCGCGCAGGGTGTAGACGCTGCGGAGCACGAGGTACTCCCGGGCCTGCTCGAGCGTGGCCCTCCGGGCGACGTGACGGGCGACGCTGCGCCCGTCGTCCGCGGTGACGAGGTCGCGCAGCGCGCGGGCCACGGCCCGGGCGGTCGGCCCTGGCCGCGGCAGCAGCACCCGCGCCGTGAGAGCGCGCAGCCGAGCCTCGTGGAGCTGCTCCAGCTGCTCGCGGACGCGGAGGAGGTCGGGGTCCCACTCCAGCTCGCCGTGCGCGTCGGCCCACCCGTAGTGGAGGCCGTAGAGCAGGAACAGGCTCAGCTGCACGTCGTCGTCCTCGAGCACGTCCGCGACGGACGTGCCTCCCGCCCGGTCGCCGGCGAGCCGGCCCAGCTCCTCGTGCGCGGCCGTGCCCCGTCGCCCGGCCCCGACGATCTCGAGCACGAGCCCGCTCAGGGGACCGCGCCCCTCCGCGAGCGTTCCCAGGGTCGGGGACGACGTGGACGTCATGCACACCTCCGTCGGCGGCCGCCGGGCAGGTTGTCGCCGGCGTGCTCGTCCTCAATGTGCCCCCGGAAGACGCTTCCCGCCCCCCGAGCGGGCACCTGCCCGCCACCGGTGCCCCCGGCCGCCGCACGCCGCGGCCTACCATCAGGGCATGAGCCAGTCCCTCCACCTCGTCGGCGAGCCCGAGGCCGACCGCATCCTCACCGAGCACCCCTTCGCGCTGCTCACCGGCATGCTGCTCGACCAGCAGATCCCCATGGAGGTGGCCTTCGACGGCCCCCGCAAGATCGTCGAGCGCCTCGGGTCGATCGACCCGGCCCGGATCGCGGAGACCGACCCCGAGGACTTCGTCGCGCTGTGCGCCACGCCCCCGGCCGTCCACCGCTTCCCGAGGTCGATGGGGCAGCGGGTGCACGAGCTGGCGGTGGCCGTCGTCCGCGACCACGACGGCGACGCCGAGGCGATCTGGACGCGCGGCGAGCCCGACGGCCGGGAGGTGCTGCGGCGGCTCAAGGCCCTGCCCGGTTTCGGCGACCAGAAGGCCCGGATCTTCCTCGCGCTGCTGGGCAAGCAGCGCGGTCTCGGCGCGGCCGGCTGGCGCGAGGCGGCCGGCGACTACGGCCGTGAGGGGGTCCGCATGTCGATCGCCGACGTGACGAGCGCCGAGTCGCTGACGCAGGTGCGGGCCTACAAGAAGGAGAAGAAGGCGGCGGCTCGGGCCGCGAAGGCGTGACGGGCGCCGGCGGCGCGGTCCCGACCGGGCCCGGTCCCGGTGTCGTCCCCGTGCCGGGCCGCCCCGGCAGCGTCTGGGCGGTCCCGGGCATGGTCGCCCTCGCCGTCGTGGCCTTCGCCGGCTTCTCGGGGTATGCCGCACTCCTCCCGGTCGCGCCGCTGTGGGCCGTCCGTGGCGGGGCGGACTCCGCCGGGGCGGGCCTGGTCAACTTCGTCCTGCTCGGGGCGACCGTGGCGACGCAGTTCGCGGTGCCGGCGCTCGTCCGGCGCATCGGCTGGGGGCCGACGCTCGCCTGCGCCATGGTCCTGCTCGGGGTGCCCGCGCTGCTGCACCTGCTGTCCGACGACCTGGCGGCCATCCTGGCGCTGTCCGCGGTGCGCGGTGTCGGTTTCGGCATCCTGACCGTGGCGGCCAGCGCCGCCGCGGTGCTGCTCGTGGACCCCGCCCGTCGCGGCGCCGCGGTCGGGGCCTACTCCCTGGCCCTGGCGGCGCCCAACGTCCTGCTGATGCCGGTCGGCGGATGGGTCGCCGCGACGTGGGCCTACTGGCCCGTCTTCTGCCTCAGCGCGCTCCCGCTGCTGGGCCTGCCCGCCTGCTTCGCCCTCTCGCGGCACCTGCCGGTGCGGGCGACCCACGACGGCAGCCCGGAGGAGACCGGGAAGGCCACGGGACCGGAGCCCGGCGCGCCGGCGGAGCGCCGCCGGACCTACCTGGCGATCCTGCCGCCCACCCTCGTGCTCATGGCGATCACGCTCGCGGGCGGCGCGCTCATCACGTTCGCCCCGCAGATGGTCGCGGTCGCCTGGCTCTCGGCCGCCGGCCTGCTCGCCTTCGGCCTGGTCTCCACGCTTGCGCGCTGGAGGGTCGGGGCGCTCGCCGACCGGTTCGGCGCCGGCCGGCTGGCCTGGCCGTTCGTGCTGCTCGCCGTGGCGGGCCTGACCGGGCTCGGCCTGCTCGCCGACGGGCTCGTGACGGCGGAGGGGGTCGTGCCGTGGCTGCTGGCCTGCGGGGTCGTCGGCGCGGCCTACGGGGCCCTCCAGAGCCTGACGATGATCCGCGCCTTCGAGAAGGCCGGGCCCCGCCGCGTCGGCGCGGCGAGCGCGGTGTGGAACGCCGGCTTCGACGCCGGCACCGCCATCGGCTCGGTGCTCGTCGGCGCCGTGGCGGTCGGCTGGGGCTTCGGGGTGGGGATGGGGATCACCGCCGGGCTCGTGCTGCTCACCCTGCCGCTGGCCCTGCAGGCCGCCCGGCGTCCGCGCTCCGCCGGCTGACCGGAGCGGGTCAGGCGTCGGCGAGGTCGACGACGACGGGTGCGTGGTCGGAGGCCCCCTTGCCCTTGCGCTCCTCACGGTCGATGAAGGCGCCCTCGACGCGGCGGGCGAGCCCGGGGCTGCCCAGGCAGAAGTCGATGCGCATGCCGCGCCGCTTGGGGAAGGCCAGCTGCGTGTAGTCCCAGTAGGTGTAGGTGCCCGGGCCCGGCGTGTGCTCGCGGGTCACGTCCGCGAAGCCCGCCTCGACGACCGCGGCGAAGGCCGCGCGCTCCTGCGGGGAGGTGTGGGTGCGGCCCTCGTAGTAGGGCACGGACCACACGTCGTCGTCCGTGGGCGCGATGTTCCAGTCGCCCATGAGCGCGACGGCGGCGTCCGGGTCGGCGGCCAGCCAGCGGGCGCCCGCGTCGCGCAGCGCCGCGAGCCAGTCCAGCTTGTAGGCGAGGTGCGGGTCCCCCAGCGAGCGGCCGTTGGGCACGTAGAGCGACCACACGCGCACGCCCCGGCAGACGGCGGACAGGGCACGGGCCTCCGCGGCGGCGTCCTCGCCCCAGGTCGGCATCCCCTCGAAGCCGACCTGCACGTCGTCCAGGCCGACCCGTGAGACGACGGCCACGCCGTTCCACTGGTCGTGCCCGACGTGCGCGACCTCGTACCCCGCGGCCTGGAAGGGCATCGTCGGGAACTGGTCGTCGCGGCACTTGGTCTCCTGCAGGGCCAGCACGTCGACGTCGTGCCGCTGGAGGAAGGCGACGGCCCGGTCGACGCGGGTCCGGATGCTGTTGCAGTTGAAGGTGGCGATACGCACGGGCCCAGCCTAGGTCGGGGGCCCGTCCACGCCGCCGGGCGGGCGGTCAGGGAGCCGTGATCCTCCGCAGCGCGCCGAGGTAGCCGGTGCGCACGACCGGACCGGCCAGCGCCACCACCCGGTCGGGCAGGAAGGTGGCGCCGAAGGACTGGCGCCACCGCAGGAGCGTGCCGTCGCGCACCGGCTCCAGGGTGGCCTCGATGGTGCCCCGCAGCACCGGGCCGACCTTGTCGACGACCGCGTGGCGCGGCTCCTCCCACCCGCGCACGACCATGACGTCGTCGAAGCCCAGCGGTCCGACCCCGGTGCGGCCCCGGAAGCGCACACCCGGCCCGAGCGGCCCGCCGGTCGCCGTCGTCAGCGGCACGGCGGCGGTGTGCCGGTCCAGGTCCCACAGCCGCCGCCAGACGTCCGCCGGCTCGCCGGGGACGATGAGGTCGATGCTGAAGCGTGGGCGCATGCCACCTGCCTGCTCTCGTCGGGAACGTCCAGCCTAGGTGGCCCCCGCCGCTCCCGCCGCCGGTGCCACCGCGACGACCGCCCGGCGACCACCTAGCGTGGGCGCCATGGGTGTCGCACTGGTGACCGGGGCCTCGGCGGGCCTCGGCCGGGAGTTCGCCGAGCAGCTGGCCGGCCGCGGTCACGACCTCGTGCTCGTCGCCCGCGACCGCGGGCGCCTGGAGGCCCTGGCCGGCGAGCTCGCCGCGCGGCACGGGGTGGCGGTCGAGGTGCTCGCGGCCGACCTCGCGGACCGGCCGTCCCTGGAGCGGGTCGCGGCGAGGGTCGCCGACCCGGGTCGGCCGGTCGACCTGCTCGTCAACAACGCCGGCTTCGGCTCGCGCCGGGGCTTCGTCTCCGGCGACCTCGACGAGGAGGAGCAGGCGCTCGACGTCATGGTCCGCGCGGTCATGGTGCTGTCCCACGCGGCGGGCGGGGCGATGCGGCGGCGCGGCCGCGGGGCCGTGCTCAACGTCTCCTCCGTCGCCTCCTTCGCCGTCATGGGCCACTACTCGGCGATCAAGGCCTACGTCACCGTGCTCTCCGAGGCGCTGGCCACCGAGCTGACGCCGCACGGCGTGACGGTCACCGCGCTGTGCCCCGGCTTCGTGCGCACGGAGTTCCACCAGCGGGCGGAGATGGACATGTCGGCCCTGCCCGGCCCGCTGTGGCTGTCCGCCCGGTCGGTCGTGCGCGACGCCCTCGACGGCGTGGCGGCCGGACGGGTCGTGGTCGTCCCGTCCCCGGTCTACAAGGGGGTGGTCGGGATCCTGCGCGTCGTGCCGCGCCGCCTGAGCAGGCGCGTCACCGGTGCGCTCGCGGCCCGCCGCCGGTCGCCGGCCGTGGGTGGCTGAGGGCGCACTACCCTCGCAGGCATGACCGCCGCACGCGACCGACTGCTCGAGCTGATCAAGGACCGGGCCGTCGTGCACGGCCGGGTCACCCTCTCCTCCGGCCGGGAGGCCGACTACTACGTGGACCTGCGCCGCGTCACGCTCGACGGCGAGGCGGCGCCGCTGGTCGGCGACGTGATGCTCGACCTCGTGGACGACCTCGAGGTCGACGCCGTCGGCGGTCTGACGATGGGGGCCGACCCGGTCGCCACCGCCATGCTCCACGCGGCGCACCGCCGGGGGCGGCGACTCGACGCCTTCGTCGTGCGCAAGGCGGAGAAGGCGCACGGGCTGCAGCAGCGGGTCGAGGGCCCCTCCGTCCGGGGCCGGCGGGTGCTCGTCGTCGAGGACACGTCCACGACCGGCGGGTCGCCCCTCACGGCGGTCGAGGCCGTCCGCGAGGCGGGCGCCGAGGTCGTCACCGTCGCCGTCATCGCCGACCGGGACAGCGGGGCGCAGGAGCGGGTCCGCGAGGCCGGCCTGGACTACCGGGCCGCCTACTCCCTGGTCGACCTCGGCCTGGCCTGAGGCCGCCCGGCCGTCCCGGCTCCGGACGCACCAGGGCCCCTGCACCTTCCCCGGATGCAGGGGCCCTGGGCCGCGGACGGCGGCGTCGCTCACATACCCGGGACGCGGCCGTACCAGATGTTCTCGGGCTTCTCCCACAGCTTGCCGTAGCGGACGCCCGTGCTGGGGTTCATCGCCTCGTAGCTCATGCCGTCGCCGGCGTAGATGCCGACGTGGTACCAGTTGTCGAAGAAGATGAGGTCGCCGGGCTGGGGGTCGGTGACCGGAGTGACGAGGGCTCGCTGGTCACGCACCGTCTTGGGGATGTTGATCCCGTTCTGCTGGTAGACGTACCACGTGTACGCCGAGCAGTCGAAGGCGTTGGGAGGGGTCCCGTACAGCACGTAGGGAAACCCGACGTACTTCGCCGCGGTATCCAGCAACGCCTGACGCAGCGGCGTTGTCGGGGAGCCAGGCGCGGGGACGGGAGCAGGCGCCGGGGCTGTGGCCGGAGCCGTGGTCGAGAGCACGCCGGGCGAC
>JASKZT010000180.1 GCA_030145965.1 Ornithinimicrobium sp. | reverse complement strand
CCCCAGGCGACCGTCGTCTCGGTCTCGTTCACGGCGGGGACGGCGGAGCTGGCGCGGGCGGGGGCGGACGCCGTCGCCGCCAGCTACCTGGAGATCCGGGGTGAGCAGGTCGCCACCCGCATCGACGACCAGACCGGCGCCATCGAGGAGCGTCTCATCGAGCTGCAGACGGAGCAGGCCCAGCTGCTGGAGGCGGACGACGGGAACGGGGAGGTGGACCCCGTGGCGGAGTCGCGCGAGCAGCTCGTGCGTCAGGAGATCCTCGTCCTGCTGCAGCAGCGGACGACGCTGGACGCCATCTCCACCTCGGGCGGCCGGGTGCTGACGCCGGCGGCCTTCACGGAGGTCTCCTCCTTCCCTCCGCGCTCGGTGGCAGCCGCGGGTGGACTCCTCGCCGGCATCCTGGGTGGTGTCGTGCTGGCCTTCCTGCGCCAGCTGGCCCGCCACCGCGTCCTCAGCCCGGCGGAGGTCGAGGGCATGACGGAGCGGCCGGTATGGCGCGCCGCCTCGGAGACCTGGGCCGACCCGTGGGCCATGGCCAGCCAGCTCGTGCTGGGGTCGGTGCCGGAGACGGCACGCGCCGTCGCCCTGGTCAGCCTGACGACGGACCGTGCGGCAAGGGACGTCCAGCGGAGCCTGCAGACCGCCGTCGCGATGGACCCCGCGGCTGCCCTCGACGTCGCGGTCGTCAGCCCGTCCGCGGACTCGGCGGCAGCAGGAGACTTCGCCGCCATCCGTCATGCGGACGCCGCGGTCCTGGCGGTCGACGCCAGCACGACCGACACGAGCCTGGGCGAGCTCATCGCCGCCCTGGAGGAGATGCAGACGCCGGTCGTGGGAACCTTCTGGTGCCAGCGGACCCGCCGCGCGCGCGAGGGTCGTCACGGGGTCTCACCCCAGGAGGTGACCACGTCCTCGGAGGACCCGTCGGTCGAGCCCGAGGAGGCACGCCGGTGACCGCCGGCGTCGCCGACCACCGTGACCGGCGAGGAACGGGGGACCACCCCGCCGTCGCCGTTGTGGACGTACGCACCCGACGGCTCCGCCTCGTCTCCGGCAACGCGGACACGTCCGCGGGCGCCCTGGTCCTCCTGCGCGACGGGCACCGCACCACCGGCCTGCGGCGGCTGCCGGGGCGGTGGTCGGCGTCCCTCCACGAAATCCTCGACGGGCCGGCTGCCGCGCCGGCCGTCCGCCCCGACCCTCCGCCCCTGTCGGCGACCGTGGCGATCTGCACGCTGGGCGCGCACCCGCGGTTGCGCGAGTCCGTCGAGGCCGTTCTCGCCCAGAGCCGCCCCGCCGAGCGGGTCCTCGTGGTGGACAACGACCCCGACACCGGCGCCACCCGACGTGCGCTCGCGGAAGTGCGGTCCGACCGCCTACGGGTCGTGCCAGAGCCTCGCCGCGGCCTGTCGCACGCGCGCAACCGGGCGCTCGCCGGGTGCGACACGGACGTCCTGGCCTTCACGGACGACGACGCCATCGCCGACCGTGGGTGGCTGGAGGCTCTCCTCCACCCCTTCGCCGCAGGGCCGGTCGACGCGGTGACCGGGCTCGTGGTGCCGGCAGAGCTGCGGACCCCCGCTCAACGGTCCTTCGAGGCCTACGTCGGCTTCGGCAAGGGTCTGTGCCCGGTCCACTGGAGCATCCACGACCACCCGGGGCTGGAGGCGGTGGGGGCACCGGGTCCTCGAGGTGTCCTCTTCCCGTGGACCGCCGGCAAGGTGGGCTCGGGCAACAACATGGCTTTCCGTGTCGCCGTGCTGCGCCGACTCGGCGGCTTCGACACCGCCCTCGGCGCAGGGACCCCGGCCCAGGGCGGGGAGGACCTCGACGCCTTCACGAGGGTCCTCCTGGACGGGAGTGCGATCGCCTACACGCCTGACTCGGTGGTGTGGCACTACCACCGGGAGGAGCAAGGACAGCTCGCGCGCCAGATCCGCGGCAACGGCGTCGGTATGGGTGCGCTGCTGGCCAAGGCCGTCCTGCGGGACCCTGCGGTCGCCGGGGTGATGCTGAGGCGGACCGCCGCGCTGGGCCGCGACACGATGCGGTCTCGGGGCCGCGCCGGGGGCCAGCCCGGGGAAAGCAGCGACCCGGCGGAGCGGCGGCGCCTGCTCCTGCAGGAGGTCGCCGGCCTCGTGAGCGGGCCGTGGTGGTATGCCGTGAGCCGACGGCGTGAGGGTGCGCGGTGGCCGGCGCGGCGCTGACCACAGACCCGGGCCGACGGTCCACCCAGGAGCGGATGTCCCGCAGGCTCCGGCGCGAGGAGCTGCCTGGCTGGCCGCTGGCGCTGCCGTTCGTCGGCTACGGGGCGGGGTGGGTGCTGGGGCTGGGTGACCTGGTCTGGCCGTTGTGCGCCCTGATCATGCTCGGGCTGCTGATCCGCACCCGGGACGTCAGGGTGCCCACGGGGTTCGGCATGTGGCTGCTCTTCCTCGGCTGGATGCTGGCGTCCGGGGTGCACGTGGACAGCGCCGGACGGATGCTCGGGTTCGGTTACCGCGCCGCCCTGTACGCGGGAGCCACGGTCATCGCGGTCTACGCCTTCAACGCCGCGCGCTCGGTGACGCTGCGCCACGTCTGCGGCGTCATGGTCGTCTTCCTGGCGGTGATGACCGTGTTCGGCCTGGCGGCCCTGGCCTTCCCGCTGCTGCGGATCGACACGCCGCTGAGCTACGTCGTCCCCGGCGGCCTCCGGTCCAACCAGATGGTCCAGGAGATGGTGGTCCGACGGCTGACGCAGTACAACCCCGACTCCTGGGAGCAGACGGTCCCCCGACCGAGCGCGCCCTTCCTCTACACCAACACCTGGGGCAACGTGTACTCCCTGGTGCTGCCGCTCGCGCTGCTCTACGTGACGATGGTGCGGCGCACCCGGCGTGCGGCCGCTGCCGCAGCGGTCTGCGCGCTCTCGGTGGTGCCCGCCTTGCTCACCCTCAACAGGGGGATGTTCGTCGGGCTCGGGGTCGTCGCCCTGTTCGTCGCCGTCCACGGCATCCGATGGGGCAGGGCGGGCCGGGCCGTCGGGCTCCTCGCGGTGGTCGGCGTGGCCGCCGTGGTGACGCTGCTGTCACCCGTCGGCACGCGGTTGCGGGAGCGGGTCTCCACCGGCAGCTCCACCGAGGACCGGCTTGAGCTCTACAGGTCTACGGTGTCGGTCGCGCTCGAGTCACCGTTGCTCGGGCACGGGGCGCCGCGCCCGGCAGAGTTCTCCTGGCTTCCCGCCCTGGGGACGCAGGGGCAGCTCTGGACCGTCCTCTTCTCCCACGGCCTGGTGGCGGTCATGCTCTTCCTGGCCTGGTTCGTCCGAAGCCTGGTGCCGGCCTGGCGTCGAGGCGACCGAGGGGCCGCCGTGCTCGGCGGCGTCGTCCTCGCCACGGTCGTGGAGTCGCTCTTCTACGGGATGATGACCGGTCTGAACATCAGCCTGCTCGCCTCGGTTCTCCTCTTCCGCCCTTCGCCGCCTGACGAGGGGACAGAGGCGAGCCGCCGACCCTTCCAGGTAAAGCGCAGGTAAAGAACAGTGCCGACTAAAGGGTCCGGATAGACGCTATTGCGCGCGTGAATGTGCCACAGCCATTTCCGTGGGTCTCGTGATACCACGCCGGCGAGTCCTTCTCCCGCGGCGCTTACCTGCGGCGGTCCGGCGCTACTGCCCGAGCCGACGCCGGAGGATCTGGGCCCGCACGAGCCCGGCATCCGCGCCCAGGCGGTGCCCGGCACGTCCGGGCGGGTCCCGTCTCCCGCCCGGACAGCCGGACCCCTGGCCCGCCCGGGAGAGTCCCTGAGCCCGCCCGGGCGGT
>JASKZT010000161.1 GCA_030145965.1 Ornithinimicrobium sp. | reverse complement strand
CCGGGCGAGCAGCGAGTCGAGCCAGCCGCCGTAGTAGCCGGCGAGCGCGCCCACCACCACGCCGATGGCCAGGGTGCCCAGGACGGCGAGGAAGCCGATGGCCAGGGAGATGCGCGCGCCGTGCACCACGTTCGAGTAGTAGTCGCAGCCCTGGACGTCGTAGCCGAACGGCGCCCCGGCCTGCGGCCCGTCCCCCGAGCGGCCGAGGCTGCAGGCCCGCGGGTCCACCGAGGTGAACACCTGCGGGGCGAGGGCCATCACCGCGAACACGACGAAGAGCAGGGCCCCCGCCAGGAAGAACGGGTTGCGGAGCAGGCCCTTCCAGGCGTCCCGCCACAGGCTGACCTGCTCGATGTCCCCGGCGGCCGCCGCGGAGGCGATCTCGTCGGCGCGGTCGTCCACGCGGTCGGAGAAGGACTCGTGGTGGACGCCCCGCTCCTCGCGGACGGTCTCCGGACGCGGCTCATTCATAGCGGATCCTCGGGTCGAGGGCGGCGTAGAGAACGTCGACCACCAGGTTGAAGAAGATGTAGAAGAAGACGAACAGGGTGACGATCCCGACGACGACGGCGCCCTCCTGCCGCAGCACCGCGTCGTAGACCGCCCGGCCCAGGCCGGGGACGTTGAACACCGACTCGGTCACGATGGCCCCGCCCATGAGGGCGCCGAGGTCGGCGCCGATGAAGGTGACCACGGGGATGAGGCTGTTGCGCAGGGTGTGCTTGCCGACCACGGACACCTCGCTGAGGCCCTTGGCGCGCGCCGTCCGCACGTAGTCGCTCTGCAGGTTCTCCGCGAGGCTCGTGCGGGTCAGCCGCGCCACGTAGGCGAGTGAGAGCGCCGCGAGCACGAAGCCGGGGAGGACGTAGCTGTACCAGCCGTCCGAGATCCCGGCGATGGGGAACCAGCCGAGCCGCACGCCGAAGACGTACTGGGCGAGGAAGCCGAGGACGAAGACGGGGATGGACACGACCACCGTGGTGGAGACCAGCACGAGGTTGTCGAAGAAGGATCCGCGCCGCAGGCCAGCCAGCACGCCGGCGAGGATGCCGATGAGGATCTCGAAGCCCACGGCCACCAGGGCCAGCCGGGCCGTCACCGGCAGCCGGTCCACGATCGTGTCGAGGACGGGACGGCCCGAGAAGTCGGTGCCGAAGTCGCCCTGCACCAGGCCGCCGAGGTACTTGGCGTACTGGATCAGCAGCGGGTCGTCGAGGTTGTACTCGGCGCGCAGCTGCGCCTGCACGGCCTCGGACAGCGGCCGGTCACCGGCCAGCGCCCGGATGGGATCGCCGGGCAGCGCGTAGACCATCGAGAAGATGAGCAGGGACGCGCCCAGCAGCACCGGAACGGTCAGCAGCAGACGGCGAAGGACGTACCGCCCCATGGGACTCCTTGTGTGTGCGGAGGTGTTGCGCGGACGGTGGAACCCGGGGCGCCCCGTGCGGGGCGCCCCGGGTCAGGGTCGGATCACTCCGAGGTGACGACGACGTCCTCGACCTCGACGCGGCCGAAGCTGTTGACGTAGACCTCGTCCACCTTCTCCGAGTGGGCGTACTGCACCAGCCCGAAGAACAGCGGAGTGGCCGGCATGTCGGCCACAAGGATGTCCTCGGCCTCCTGGTAGGCCTGGATCGCGGCGTCGATCGAGTCGGCGGCGTTGCCCTCCTGCAGCTTGGCGTCGAACTCCTCGTTCGAGTAGAACGTCACGTTCGAGCCGGCCGGCGGCAGGGCCGCCGTGGAGTACGTCGGGCCGAGCATGTTCTCCATGACCGGGTAGTCCATGATCCAGCCGGAGCGGAACGGTCCGGTCATGCCCTTCTCGTCCTGCTTGGGCAGGTACTCGGCGAACTGGAGATCGCCGCGCAGCTGGTACTCGACGCCCAGGTTCTCGCGGAGCTGGTTGCCGACGGCCTGCATCCACTCCTCGTGGCCGGCGCCGGCGTTGAACCACAGGTCCACGGGCTCGGACTTGTCGAAGCCGGCCTCGTCGAGCATCCGCTTGGCCTCTTCCACGTTCGGCTCGCACACGTCGCAGGCGTCCTCGCGGTGGCCGTCGATCACGGGCGAGACGAAGGACGCGGCCGGGGTGCGGGAGCCCTGGAAGATCGCGTCGGTGATCGCCTGCCGGTCGATCGCCATGGAGAAGGCCCGCCGGACCTCCGGATCCGCGAAGCGCTTGTCGTAGGTCGGGAAGCCGAGCGCGGTGATGTCGCCGCGCGGGGTGGTCTTGAACCGCTCACCGAACTGGTCCTCGGCGGAGCCGATGGCGTCCGGCGGGATCTGGTCGACCACGTCGAGCGAACCGGCCTGGAGGTCGTTGTAGGCGGTGTTGATCTCGGTGTAGACCCGGAACTCCACGCCCGCGGCCTTGGCCGGCTCGTCGCCGCCGAACTCCTCGTAGCGGGTGAGCGTGATGCCTTGTCCCTCCTGGAAGGCCTCGTCCGCCTTGAACGGGCCGTTGCCGACCGGCTGCTCGCCGAAGCCCTCGGGGTCCTCGAAGAACGCCTCCGGCATCGGGAAGAACGCGGTGTAGCCGACGGTGGTCGGCCACTGCGCGTAGGGCTCGCTCAGGGTGACCTCGAAGGTCCGCTCGTCGACGACGCGCAGGCCGGACATCTCCGTGGCGGCAGGGCTCGCGCCGTCCTTGCCCTGGAGGTCGTCGTAGCCCTCGACGTTGGAGAAGAAGTAGGAGTTGCCCTGCGCGTTCTCGCTGTTGGCCACGTAGTTCCACGAGTCCACGTAGCTCTGCGCGGTCACCGGGGAGCCGTCGTGGAACGTCCAGCCGTCCTTGAGCTTGACCGTCCACGTCGTCTGGTCGTCGGACTCGATCGACTCCGCGACGCCGGTGTAGACGGCCTCGTTGGACTCCCGGTCGTACTCGACCAGGCCGGTCCACAGCGCGTCGACGACCTGGCCGCCCTCGGTCTCGCCGGTGTTGCCGGGGAGCAGCGGGTTCTCGGGCTCGCCGATGTACACGCTGAAGGTGCCGCCGCCGTCGGCC
>JASKZT010000132.1 GCA_030145965.1 Ornithinimicrobium sp. | reverse complement strand
TGGTCTGCAGGAAGGTCTCGAAGGCCTCCGCCGCGTTGAGCCGGCGCAGGATGCGCAGCTGCTCGGCCGGGGACGGCTTCTGGAAGGGGACCTCCAGCTTCTCCTGGAACCAGGCCCGCTCCTCGGGGTTCTGGATGTGCATGTACTCCACGCCGATGGTGCGGCAGTAGGAGTCGCGCAGGATGCCAAGGACCTGGCGCAGGGTCAGGCGCGGCTTGCCGCCGAAGCCGCCCGTGGCCACGGTGCGGTCGAGGTCCCACAGGGTCAGCCCGTGGTTCTCGATCACCAGGTCGGGGTGGCGGCGCTGGACGTACTCCAGCGGGTCGGTGTCGGCCATGAGGTGCCCGCGCACGCGGTAGGCGTGGATGAGCTCCTGGACGCGGCTGGCCTTGGAGATGTCGTCGTCGTGGGTGGCCACGATGTCCGGGTGCCAGCGGATGGGCTCGTAGGGGATGCGCAGCGAGGTGAAGATCTCGTCGTAGAAGCCGTCGGCGCCCAGCAGCAGCTGGTGCATCTGCCGCAGGAACTCCCCGGACTGCGCACCCTGGATGATCCGGTGGTCGTAGGTCGACGTCAGCGTCAGGATCTTGCTCACGCCGGCGGCCGCGATGCGCTCCAGCGCCGCGCCCTGCCACTCGGCGGGGTAGTCGAGGGCGCCGACGCCGATGATCGTGCCCTGGCCCTTCATGAGCCGCGGCACGGAGTGCAGGGTGCCGATGCCGCCGGGGTTGGTCAGCGAGATCGTCGTGCCCTGGAAGTCTTCGACGGTGAGCTTGCCGTCGCGGGCCTTGCGCACGAGCTTCTCGTAGGCCGACCAGAAGTCGTGGAAGGTCATGGTCTCGGCGCTCTTGATGCTCGGCACGAGCAGCTGGCGGGTGCCGTCGGGCTTGGGCACGTCGATCGCCAGGCCGAGGTTGACGTGGGCCGGCTCGACGAGCACGGGCTTGCCCTCGTCCGTGGTCGCGAAGCCGTTGTTCATCTCCGGCATCGCCGCGAGGGCGCGCACCATGGCGTAGCCGATGATGTGGGTGAAGGACACCTTGCCGCCGCGCGAGCGGGACAGGTGGTTGTTGATCACCGTGCGGTTGTCGATGAGCAGCTTGGCCGGCAGGTTGCGCGCGCTGGTGGCGGTCGGGACCTCGAGGCTGCTCTCCATGTTGGCCACGACGCGGGCCGTGGCGCCGCGCATCGGGGTGAGCTGCACGTCGCTCTGCGGGCCGCTCTTCCTGGGGGAGGGCGTGTCGCGGGTCATCGGCGCCTCCTTGGCGCGGCCGCCGTCCTGGCTCTTCTGCTCGGTCCTCTGAGCGGGCTTCGGCTCGCCGTTCCCGGCCTGCTTCGGCGCCTGCTTGGGCGCCTGCTGCGCTGGGGCGGCCGTCTCGGGCGCCTTGGGCGCGGAGGCCTGCTGCGCCGGAGCCTTCTCCGGGGCCTTGCGGGGCGGGGCCGTCGCGGGGCCCGAGCTCTGACGGGGCGGCGCCTGGCCGACCTTCTCGTTGCGCGGGGGCGCGGTGCGCGGACCGGGAGGGGCGGCGGCCTGGGCGGCCGGCGCGGGACGGGTGGGGGCGCCGTCACCGGAGCTCGTGCGAGCGGTGTCGCTGGGGGCACCTCCCTCGAAGTAGCTGCGCCAGGCCGGGTCGACCGACCCGGGGTCCTGGTCGAAGCGCTCTCGCATCTCCTCGACGAGCCACTCGTTGGCTCCGAAGTCCGCGAGGATGTTGTCGCTCGGGGGGTTGGCCACTGGGTCTGCGCCTACTCTCACGTCCGGGGGGTGCCTCGGTGCAGACGACGCTGCACGCCCGTCAAGCCTAGCCCGACGACCTGGGACGCGCGGCACCGGGTGACGCGACGTCGCCGTCGCGTCACCCGGTGCGGGAGGAGGTGCTCAGCCGACGTCGCGACGGCGCGTCAGCACCCAGCCGATCGCGGTCATGACGGCCGCGTAGGCGAGCAGGGTCAGGGCGGCGACCCACCACGTGAGCTGTGCGGCGCCGAACCCGAGGCTCTGCGCCGTCGCGTCGTCCACGCCCTCGAGGACGCTCACCGCGGCGGTGCTCGCCATGCTCGGGAAGAAGCGCGAGGCGTCCGCGAGCGCGTCGACGAAGGTGATGCCGAAGCTGAGCAGGGGCTCGATGAGGAAGGCGAAGGAGACGCCGACGAAGAGCGCCACCACCTGGTTGGGGATGAGCACGCCCAGGCCCAGGCCCATGAGGCCCCACAGGACGAGGACCAGCAGGAGCCGCAGCAGGACGCCGGCCAGGTCGCCCGCGTCCGGGAAGAGGGGCACGTCGGCGAGGAGCAGCATGGTGCCGCCGCCGACGACCGCGCCGGCCAGGTGGGCCAGGCCGTTGACCAGCACCACCACGGTCAGCGCGAGCACCTTGGCGCCGATGACCTGGCTGCGCCGCGGGGCGGCCAGGAGGGTGGCGGTGAGCGTCTTGTGGCGGTACTCGCTGCCCATGGAGAGGATGCCCAGCACGAGCGCGAGCAGGTAGCCCACCTGTAGCCCGCCGGTGTAGGTCAGGCGGGCGAGGACGCCGTCCTCGAACATGTCGCGGGCGGGGACGGGGTCGCCGGTCGGGCCGGGCACGTCGACGAAGAGCAGGAACCCGCCGGTGACGGCCGCGAAGATCGCGGCCAGGACGAACTGGGCCAGCGGCATGCCCCAGACGATCCGCGTGGTGGAGGTCTTGCGCAGCTCCGCGCGCACGAGACGGATCATCGGGTGGCCTCCTCGACCGTCGTGGAGCGGTTGCGGTTCTGGTGCTCGGGGGACTCGGTGAGGTCGAGGAAGAGTCGCTCGAGGTCGGTGCGCAGCAGGCGCAGCTCGTGGACCGGCTGTCCGGCCGCGAGGGCGACGTCGCCGACCCGCGCCAGGTCCCCGGTGTGCACGCGCAGCGTCCCGGCGCCCTCGTCCGGCGCGGACGCGAGCCCCGCCCGGCCGAGCGCGTCGGCCAGGGCGGCCGCGTCGCGGGTGCGGACGAGCACGGCCGGTTCGCCGTGCAGCTCCTCCATCGTGCCCTCCCGGACGAGGTGGCCGTTGGCGATGATGACGACGTCGTCCACCGTCTGCTCCACCTCGGAGAGGAGGTGGGAGCTGATGACGACCGTGCGGCCCTCCGTGTGGGCGAGGTGGCGCAGGAAGCCGCGCATCCAGCGGATGCCCTCGGGGTCCAGGCCGTTGGCGGGCTCGTCGAGGACGAGCACCTGCGGGTCGCCGAGGAGGCCGGCGGCCAGGCCCAGGCGCTGCCGCATCCCCATCGAGTAGGCGCCGGCGCGCTTGCGGGCGGCGGCCGGGATCCCGACGAGCTCGAGCAGCTCGTCGACCCGGCTGTCGGGGATGCCGTGCGTGGCGGCGAGGACGCGAAGGTGGTCCCGCCCGGAGCGGCCGGGGTGGAAGCCGGTGGCCTCCAGCGCCGAGCCGACGACGCGCATCGGCTCGGGCAGGTCGGCGTAGCGGCGCCCGCCGATGAGCGCCTCGCCGGAGGTGGGTCGGATGAGGCCGAGCATCATGCGCAGGGTCGTGGTCTTGCCGGC
>JASKZT010000109.1 GCA_030145965.1 Ornithinimicrobium sp. | reverse complement strand
GCGACCACGTCGACGACCTCGTCCAGGACCGGCGTGGTCGCGGCGTGGTCGAGGTAGACGCGGGAGGCGGAGGTCAGCACCGGACGAGTCTACGTGGGCCGGCTGACCGCTCCCGGCCTGCGCCGCCGACCCTGCTCCGGCTCAGCCCTTGCGCCGGCCGATCTCCTCGGTGGCCTGCGGCAGGACGCTGAAGAGGTCGCCGACGACGCCGTAGTCGACCAGCTCGAAGATCGGGGCCTCAGGGTCCTTGTTGACCGCGACGATCGTCTTGGAGGTCTGCATGCCGGCGCGGTGCTGGATGGCGCCGGAGATGCCCGCCGCGACGTACAGCTGCGGGGAGACCGAGACACCGGTCTGCCCGACCTGGGAGGCGTGGGGGTACCAGCCGGCGTCGACGGCCGCGCGCGAGGCGCCGACCGCGGCGCCGAGGGAGTCCGCGAACGCCTCCACCGGCCCGAAGTCGCCGCCGGTGCCACGGCCGCCGGAGACGACGACCGAGGCCTCGGTCAGCGACGGGCGGCCGGAGGCGGCCTTCTCGGTGCGCTCGGTGATCCGCGCCGCCCGGGCGGCCTCGGAGACGCTCGCGTCGACCGTCTCCACGGCCGCGGCACCGCCGCCGGTCTCCTCGACCGGGACGGAGTTGGGCTTGAGCGTGACGACGGGCGAGCCCTGGGTCACCCGCGAGGTGACCGTGTAGGACCCGGCGAAGACGGACTGGACGGTCTGCACACCGCCGTCGGCCGGCGTGACGTCGACCGCGTCGGTGATCAGGCCGGAGGAGGTCTTGATCGCCAGGCGGGCGGCGACCTCCTTGCCGTCGTTGGTCGAGGGCAGCAGCACGGCCACCGGGGAGGTGCGCTCCACGAGGGAGGCGAGGACCTCGGCCACCGGGGCGACGAGGTGCTCGGTCACCTCGGGCGACTCCACGGCGTAGACCCTCGTGGCGCCGTGGCGCCCGAGCGTCTCGGCGGCGGCCTGCGCGCCGGTGCCGACCCAGACGGCCGCCGGCTCACCCAGGCGGGCGGCCGCGGTGAGCAGCTCGGCGGTGGACCGGCGGACCTGTCCGTCGACGTGGTCGACCAGGACGAGAACTTCAGCCATGACTCAATCTCCTTGGGTCAGTCGTGGTCGGGGTCAGACGAACTTGCGGGACGCGAGGAACTCGGCCAGCGCGGCGCCGCCCTGGCCCTCGTCGGTCACGACCTCGCCGGCGGCGCGCGGCGGGCGGGCGGTGACCTCGACGACCGTGGTCCACGCGGCGTCGAGCCCGACCTGGCTGGCGTCGACCCCCAGGTCGGCCAGCGACCAGGTGCTGACCGGCTTCTTCTTGGCCGCCATGATCCCCTTGAAGGAGGGGTAGCGCGGCTCGTTGATCTGGTCGGTCACCGAGACCACGGCCGGCAGGCTCGAGCTCACGGTGAGCGAGGCCGACTCGTCGTCGCGGCGGGCCGTCAGCCGGTCGCCGTCGACCGAGAGCTCGGAGGCGAAGGTCACCTGCGGCAGGCCGAGACGCTCGGCGAGCATGGCCGGCACGACCGACATCACACCGTCGGTGGAGGCGAGGCCGGTCAGGACGAGGTCCACCGGGGACTCCTCGCCCAGCTTGCGCACCGCCGCGGCGAGCACGAGCGAGGTCGCGACCGAGTCGGACCCGGCGATCGCCTCGTCGGTGACCAGCACACCCTGGTCCGCCCCCATCTGCAGGCCCTTCTTGATCGCGGCGACCGCGTCCTCCGGGCCCATGGTCAGGATCGTGACCTGGCCCTCGCCCGCCTCGACGAGCTTGAGGGCCTCCTCCACCGCGTACTCGTCCAGCTCCGACAGCAGACCGTCGACGGCCTCCCGGTCGGTGGTGTGGTCTGCCTCGAACCCCCGGTCTCCCTGGGCGTCCGGCACGTACTTCACACAGACGACGATGTTCATCTGTCACGTCCTCGTGGGTAGCGGATTGCGAACAGGCCCATCTTGACACCTGACGGACACGTCAAGCGAACAGGGGTGGGTACCGGCTCGGCTGCGGTGCGGCGACCGCGACGGTGTCGTCGGCGGGTCAGCGGCCCTCGAAGGCGGCCTTGCCCGGCCCCTCCTTGACGAAGGACGTCATGCCGATCTCGCGGTCCTTGGTGGCGAAGACGCCGGCGAACTGCATGGCCTCGATGGCCAGGCCGGTCTCCAGGTCCGTGTCCAGCCCGCGGTCGATGGCCTCCTTGGCCGCGCGCAGCGCGAAGGCCGGCCCGTGGACGTAGCGCTCGACCCGGGCGACCGCCGCGGCGTAGGCACCGCCGGCGGGGATCACCTCGTCGACGAGGCCGATCGAGAGCGCCTCCTCCGCGTCGACCATGCGACCGGTGAAGACCAGGTCCTTGGCCCGAGAGGCGCCGACGAGGCGGGCGAGCCGCTGGGTGCCGCCGGCGCCGGGGATGACGCCGAGGAGGACCTCGGGCTGCCCCAGCCGGGCGTCGGCCGCCGCGACGCGGAAGTCGCAGCACAGCGCCAGCTCGCAGCCCGCGCCGAGGGCGTACCCCTCGATCGCGGCGACGGTCGGCTTGGGGATGCGGGCGACCGCGGTGAAGCAGGCCTGGATGAGCGGGGCGCGCTGGACCATGTCCGTGTAGGACATGCCCTGCATCTCCTTGATGTCCGCCCCGGCGGCGAAGACCTTCTCGCCGCCGTAGAGCACGACCGCGGCGACCTCGTCGTCGGCGGAGACGGTCGCGGCCGCCTCACCGATCGCGTCCTGCACCTCGACCGAGAGCGGGTTCATCTTCGGCCGGTCGATGCGGATGGTGGCGATGCTCGCGTCGATCTCGACGCGCACGAGGTCGCTGGCCGTCGGGACGGTCCGGCTCACCGGTCACCCCCGGAGGAGCCGCCCTGCCCGCCCTGCTGGCCGCCGACCATGCCGACGGACAGCCACGGGCCGACCTGGGTGCCCTCGGGGGCGTCCTCGGGCAGCTCGGGGTCCAGGCCCTGCTCGGCGCGCGACTTCGCGACGACGTTGCGGTGCCACAGCGAGAGCGCCTGCAGGATCAGGCCGGTCGCGATCTGCAGCTTGGCCTTGGGCTGCTCCTGGCGGGCGACGATCTGCTCGACCGCGAGGACGAGGTTGCCGCCGGCGATGCCGGCCTTGACGAGGTTGACCCCGAGGGTGACGTCGTTGCAGCCGTTCAGACGGGTGAGCAGGTCGTCCGGCACGGTGCCCGCGACCTGCCACTGGCCGAAGACGCGCATGATGTCGAACTGCTCGCCCTGGACGATCTTGACGAACATCCGCTGGTCCCGGACCTGGAAGGCGACGTCCCCCTCCTTGTCGAGGTCGGGGCTCATCTGCAGGTCCTGCAGCGCGTCGAGCACGCGGCCGGACAGGGGGCTCTCCTGCGGCGGCGGGGGGAAGTTGGGCAGCGAGGTGGGATCCGTCATGCCCCCAACGTACCTGCCCCCGCGCGGGGTCCGCGGGCTGGGACGGGAGGCTGCATACCCTGGCACCGTGCCCGCCCCGCCCCGTCCCCGCCGCAGCCCCGAGACCCCGCCGCCGCTCGGTGTCACCACCTCCCCGCTCGGCACGGAGGTGGCGGTCGTCGCCCGCCACGCCACCGCCGTGGAGCTGTGCGTGCTCGACGACGACCCGGCCGCAGGAGGCCGCGAGACCCGCGTCCCGCTGCGCCGTCGCGCCCACGGGATGTGGTGGGACCAGGTGCCCGAGGGGATGCTCGTGCCGGGCACGCGCTACGGCTTCCGGGTGGACGGGCCGTGGGACCCGCGCGCGGGGCACCGCCACAACCCCGCCAAGCTCCTGCTCGACCCCTACGGCCGGGCCGTCGACGGGTGGGTCCACTGGGAGCCGGAGGTCTACGGGCACGCCGTCGACGCCGGGGGCCGGCACGACCCGGACGCCCGCGACGACCGCGACTCGGCCCCCTTCGTGCCCCGCTCGGTCGTCGTCGACCACGCCTACGACTGGGGCGAGGACGTCGCGCCCGCGGTGCCGTGGTCGCAGAGGGTCGTCTACGAGGCGCACGTGCGCGGCCGGACCATGCGTCACCCGGACGTCCCGCCGCACCTGCAGGGCACCTACGCCGCGCTCGGGCACCCGGCCGTCGTCGAGCACCTGCAGCGCCTCGGCGTGACGACCCTGCAGCTGCTGCCCGTCCACGCCTTCGCCTCCGAGGCCGCCCTCGTCAAGCGGGGGCTGCGCAACTACTGGGGGTACAACTCCCTGGGCTTCTTCGCCCCGCACGCCGGGTATGCCGCCGCGAACGACCCCCAGGGCGTCGTCGACGAGCTCAAGGGCGCCATCCGCACCCTGCACGCCGCCGGGCTGGAGGTCGTCCTCGACGTCGTCTACAACCACACCGCCGAGCAGTCCTCCGGCGGCGGGCCGACGCTGTCGTGGCGCGGCCTGGACAACCGCACCTACTACCGCCTCGACGACCGCGGGCGCGACATCGACGTCACCGGCACCGGCAACACGGTCGACCTGCGCGACCCGCTCGTCGTCCGCATGGTGCTGGACTCCCTGCGCCACTGGGTCGAGGACTACCACGTCGACGGTTTCCGCTTCGACCTCGCGCCGGCGCTCGCCCGCGGCGACGACGGCTACCGGCCCGACCACCCCTTCCTCGTCGCGCTGCAGACGGACCCGGTGCTCTCCTCGGTCAAGCTCGTCGCCGAGCCGTGGGACATCGGGCTGCACGGCTGGCGCACCGGGCAGTTCCCGCCGCCCTTCGCCGAGTGGAACGACCGCTACCGCGACACCGTCCGGACCTTCTGGCTCGCGGACACCGCACGGGCCCGCGCCGGCCGGCGGGGCCACGGGGTGCGCGAGCTGGCGACGCGGATGGCGGGGTCGGCCGACATGTTCGCGACCAACGACCGCGGCCCGGTCGCCTCGGTCAACCACGTCACCGCCCACGACGGCTTCACCCTGGCCGACCTCACCGCCTACGAGCGCAAGCACAACGAGGCCAACGGCGAGGACAACCGCGACGGCCACGGCGACAACCGGTCCTGGAACCACGGCGTCGAGGGCCCCACCCTGGACGAGGACGTGCTCACCGGGCGCCGGCGGTCCATGCGCAACCTGCTCGGCACGCTGCTGCTCTCGAGCGGGGTGCCGATGCTCGTCGCGGGCGACGAGACCGGGCGGACCCAGCAGGGCAACAACAACGCCTACACCCAGGACAACGCCATCTCCTGGCTGCGCTGGGGGCACGAGCCCTGGCAGGAGGAGCTGCTCGAGGACACCAGGGCGCTGGTCGCGCTGCGCCGCGAGCTGGCCGTGCTGCGCCCGGCCGTCTTCCCCACCTCCGAGCCGGTCGAGGGCCGTTCGCGGCTGTGCTGGTACGACGAGGCCGGCCACCTGGTCACCGACCAGGCGTGGGCCGACCCGCGGCGCCGCACGGTCCTCGCCGTCCACGACTCGCTGCACGCCGCCGCGGACCGGCAGGCGGTGGCGCTCGTCGTCCACGGCGGCACCGACGGGCTCGACGTCACGGCGCCGGTCGTCGACGGCGTGTCCGGCTGGCGGGTGCGCTGGAGCAGCACGACGGGCGCGGCGCAGGACCCGGCCGCCGGCGGCGCGCTGGAGCCCGGGCGGTCGCTGGCCGTCGGCCCGACGAGCCTGACGGTGCTGGTCGGCGACCTCGGCTGACGCGGAGGCCCGGCGCCGTGGGACGGCGTCGGGCCCGCGGGCGTGCTCAGGGCAGGGTGACCAGGCCCAGCTCGGCGTCGGACGACAGGTGCTCGTGGCGCGGGAGGATCCGCACGGTCCAGCCCAGCGACCCCGTGCGCGCCAGGCGCAGGCGGCCGTCGAAGCGGTGGCGGCCCTCCTCGTAGGACTGCGTCGGCTCCAGGTCGAGGGTCTCGACGTCGGTGAGCGTGTCCTCGGCGTTGGCGCGGCCGTAGGCCATCTGCACCTTCACCGCGCGCGGGTCGAGGTCGCCGAGCGCGACGTAGGCGTGCACGTCGACCTCCTCGCCGATCTGCGGCGCGTCCGAGAGGCCCTCGGCCTCGACGTGGTCGACCCGCACGTGGCGCCAGTTGTCGCGCACCTGCCCGACGTAGTCGGACAGCGAGCGCGCGCCGGCGTGCTCGTCGCGCTCGACCGCCCAGGCGGCGTGCGCGGCCGGCCAGTAGAGGTCCTCGGTGTAGGCGCGCACCATCCGGTCGGCCAGCACCTTGGGGCCGAGCGTGGACAGCGTGTGGCTGACCATCTCCAGCCAGCGCTGCGGCAGCCCCTGCTCGTCACGGTCGTAGAACGTCGGCACGACGG
>JASKZT010000100.1 GCA_030145965.1 Ornithinimicrobium sp. | reverse complement strand
CGCCTCGTCGCCGAGCTCGGCCCCACCCCGCTCATCGGCTTCGCCGGGGCGCCGTTCACCCTGGCCTCCTACCTCGTCGAGGGCGGGCCGAGCAAGAACCACGAGCGCACCAAGGCCCTCATGCACGGCGACCCGCAGCTGTGGCACGACCTGTGCGCCCGGCTCGCGCAGATCTCCCTGACCTTCCTCCAGGTGCAGGCCGCCGCCGGGGCGAGCGTCGTCCAGCTCTTCGACTCCTGGGCCGGGCACCTGTCGCGCGCCGACTACCTGAGCCACGTCGAGCCGCACAGCCGGGCCGTCCTCGAGGGCGTCGCGGCCTCCCACCCGGACGTGCCGCGCATCCACTTCGGCGTCGGCACGGGCGAGCTGCTGCCGCAGATGGCGCAGGCCGGCGCCGACGTCATCGGCGTCGACTACCGCGTCAGCCTTCCGGACGCGGTGGAGCGCACCGGCGGGCGCTATGCCGTCCAGGGCAACCTCGACCCCGCCCTGCTCTTCGCGCCCTGGGAGGCGCTGGAGAGGCGGGTCCGCGAGATCGTCGAGGAGGGACGGCAGGCGCCGGGGCACATCTTCAACCTCGGCCACGGCGTGCTGCCCAGCACCGACCCCGAGGTCCTGACCCGGGTCGTGCAGCTGGTGCACGAGGCCTCGGCGCGCTGAGCCCGTCCGCCGCCCCGGACCGCCGCAGGGGACGGTCCGGCGTCAGCGGTCGCGCAGGAAGCCGTCCGGGGTGACGGGCAGCGCGCGCTTGTGCCCGGTGCGGCGGTACCACCCCAGGATCGTCGCCTCGTCCTCCGCCGGGACCTGCCCGCCCTCGAGGTAGGCGTCGACGGCGTCGTAGGTGACACCGAGGGCCTCCTCGTCGGCGAGCAGCGGGCGGTCGCTCTCGAGGTCGGCCGTGGGCACCTTGGCGACGAGGTCCTCCGGGGCCCCGAGGTGGGTGCCGAGGTCGCGCACCCGGCGCTTGGGCAGGCCGAACAGCGGGGTGAGGTCGGCGGCGCCGTCGCCGAACTTGGTGAAGAAGCCGACGAGCGCCTCGGCGGCCTGGTCGGTGCCGAGGACGAGCATGCCGCGCACGCCGGCGATCGCGAACTGCGCGACCATCCGGTGCCGGGCCTTGACGTTGCCCTTGTGGTACTCGTCGCGCTCGTCGTCGACGACCAGCCCCGCGGCGACCAGGGCCTCCCACTGCGCGTCCACGCCCGGCCTGATGTCGACCGTGACGACCTCGTCGGCGCGGATGAACTCCAGCGCGCGGCGGGCGTCGTCCTCGTCGCGCTGCTCGCCGTAGGGGAGGCGCACGGCGACGAAGCGCGCCTCGCCGCCGCCCTCGCGCACGCGTTCGCAGGCGAGCTGGGCGAGCCGGCCGGCGACCGTGGAGTCGACCCCGCCGCTGATGCCGAGCACGAGGCCCTTCGTGCCGGTCTCGCGCAGGTAGCCGGCGAGGAAGGCGATGCGCCGGTCGGTCTCGGCGGCCGCGTCGAAGCTCCCGGGGTCGACGACCTCGAGGGCGGCGCGGATCTCGTCTTGCGTCTGGGTGTCGGTCACGCTGCCGACCCTACCTGCGGTGACCAGGGGCGTCAGGGGCAACCGGTGCCGGCTGCCCGGCCGCCGTCCGGGCCGGTCAGGGCCGGTGAGACGCTGGAGGTATGACGAGCTACCTCGTGCTGGGCGGCGGCATCAGCGGCCTGACCGCGGCCGACGACATCCTGCGTGCCGAGCCGGACGCGGAGGTGACCCTGCTCGAGGGGTCGGACCGGGTCGGCGGCAAGCTGCGCGGCGAGAGCGTCGCCGGGCGCGTGCTCGACGTCGGCGCCGAGGCGGTGCTCGTCCGCCGGCCGGAGGCCGTCGACCTGGCCCGCCGGGCCGGCCTGGGGGAGGAGCTCGTGCACCCCACGTCGGCCCGCGCGCAGGTGTGGTCGCGCGGCCGGCTGCACCCGGTCCCGCCGCGGACGGTCATGGGCGTGCCGGCCGACCCCGACGACCTCGCCGGGCTGCTCACGCCGGAGGAGGTCGAGCGGGCCCGGGCCGAGGTGCTCCACGCGACCGCGGAGCACGACGTCAGCGTCACCGACCTCGTCGGGTCGCGTCTGGGCAGCGCCGTCGTCGAGCGGCTGGTCGAGCCGCTGCTCGGCGGCGTCTACGCCGGGCACGCCGCGCTCCTGTCCGCCGCCGCCTCCCTGCCCGCGCTGCTCGAGGCCGGCCGCGAGGGCGTCTCCCTCCTCGCCACGGTCTCCCGGCTCGCCCCCGCGCCCCCCTCGGCCCCGGCCGCACCGGCCCCCGCCCGCCAGCCCGTCTTCGCCACGGTCCGCGGCGGGCTGCACCGCCTCCCGGCGGCCCTGGCCGGGCAGCTCGCGGCCCGCGGCGCGACGGTCGTCCCCGGCTCCCTTGCCCGCGAGCTCCGCCGCGAGGACGGCGGCTGGACCGTCGTGACCGGCCCGCGGCCCCGGCCCCGCGCCTACCACGCCGACCGGCTGGTGCTCGCGCTGCCGCCCGCCCCCGCGGCCCGGTTGCTGGCCGGCGTCGCGCCCGGGGCGTCGCGGCTGCTGGGTGAGGTCGAGACCGCCTCGACGGCCGTGCTCACCCTGGCGCTGCCGACCGAGGAGCTGGGCGACCTGCGCGCCTCGGGCTTCCTCGTCCCCCCGGTCGACGGACGGTTCGTCAAGGCCTCGACCTTCAGCGCCGCCAAGTGGGACTGGGTGGCCGACGCCGGCCGGGGGGCGGCGCCTGACGGCGGCGACCTCACCTTCCTGCGGCTCTCGGTCGGCCGGCACCGCGAGGAGGCCGCCCTGCAGGTCACGGACGAGGAGCTGCTCCGTGCGGCGCACGCCGAGCTGGGCGAGGCGCTCGGCCGCCCCGTGCCGGTGCCGGTCGCCACGCACGTGCAGCGCTGGGGCGGTGCCCTGCCGCAGTACGCCGTGGGTCACCTCGACCGCATCGTCGCCGTGCGGGAGGAGCTGCGGGCCGTGCCCGGGCTGGTCGGCTGCGGCGCGGCCTACGACGGCGTGGGCATCCCGGCCTGCGTCGCGTCCGCCCACCGGGCCGTGGAGGAGCTGCTCGCCTGAGGGCGCCGGCCACGGACGGTCGGCACCGGCCGCGTGCCGCCGCCACCGGCACCCGCCGTCAGGACGAGCGGCGCGGCGTCCGACAATGGCAGGCATGAGCGACTACACGCACCCGACCCAGGACCACGTCGACCAGATCAACACCTCGATCCGCTACGCCGCCTACTCGGTCTTCCGCTCCGTCGCCGCCCTGCCCGAGGACCGCGACGCGCTGGCGCAGGAGGTGCGCGAGCTGCTCGCCGACCTCGAGGGCCAGGGGCTGGTCGTGCGCGGGCTCTACGACGTGGCCGGGCTCCGCGCCGACGCCGACCTCATGATCTGGTGGCACGCCGAGCGCGTCGAGACGGTGCAGGAGGCCTACCAGCGCTTCCGCCGGACCCGCCTCGGCCGCCACCTGGAGCCGGTGTGGTCCAACGTCGGCCTGCACCGCCCCGCCGAGTTCAACCGCGGGCACGTGCCGGCCTTCCTCTCCGGGGAGGCGCCGCGCGCCTACATCTGCGTCTACCCCTTCGTGCGCTCCTACGACTGGTACGTCCTGGACGCCGCCGAGCGCGGCCGCATGCTGCGCGAGCACGGCGAGGCCGCCCGGGACTACAAGGACGTCCTCGCCAACACGATCTCCTCGTTCGCCCTGGGCGACTACGAGTGGCTGCTCGCCTTCGAGGCCGACGAGCTGCACCGGATCGTCGACCTCATGCGCGACCTGCGCGCGACCGACGCCCGGCGCCACGTGCGCGAGGAGGTGCCGTTCTGGACCGGCCCGCGCAGGGAGCTCGACGAGCTCGTCACCCGCCTGCCGTAGGCGGGGGAGGGGCTCACTCGCCCTTGGGCACCAGCGTCATGGCGACGCTGTTCATGCAGAACCGCTGGTCGGTGGGCGTGCCGTAGCCCTCGCCCTCGAAGACGTGGCCCAGGTGCGAGCCGCAGGCGGCGCAGCGCACCTCGGTGCGGCCACGGCCGAGCGAGTCGTCCTGGAGGTACTGCACGCGGTCCTCGGCGAGCGGGGCGTAGAAGCTCGGCCACCCGCAGTGGCTGTCGAACTTGGTCTCGGAGCGGAAGAGCTCGGCGCCGCAGGCCCGGCAGGCGTAGACGCCCTCGGTCTTCGTGTCGTTGTACTCGCCGGTGAAGGGCCGCTCCGTGCCGGCCTCGCGCAGCACGTGGTACTCGGCCGGCGACAGCTCCTCGCGCCACTGCTCCTCGGTCTTGGCGGTGGGGTAGGAGCCACCGCCCTTGGCGGCGTCGGTCGCGGGGGTGCTGTGGGAAGTGGTCATACCGAAAGTCAACCACGTGGCGCTGAGGATGTTCCCGGACAGGGGATGAGGTCCGCGGCTAGGTTGGGGCCATGGCAGGCGACGCGACGACGCTGGAGGCACCCGGGCCCGACGGGCAGGTGGTGCAGGTCCGGCTGAGCAGCCCGGACAAGGTGGTCTGGCCTGCGACCGACGACGGCCCGGCGGTCACCAAGGCGGGCCTCGCGGCCTACCTCCAGGCCGTGGCGGAGCCGATGCTGCGCGGGCTCGCCGACCGGCCCGTGACGCTCCAGCGCGTGCGCGGTGGCATCGAGGGGGAGCAGTTCTACTCCAAGAACCCGCCCAAGGGCGTGCCCGCGTGGTCGCGGACGACGACCGTCACCTACCCCTCCGGCCGCAGCCACCCCCAGCTCGTCGTCGACGACGCGGCGACGCTGCTGTGGACGGCGCACATGGGCACGGTGACCTGGCACCCGTGGCCGGTGCGCACCGGCGACAACGACCACCCCGACGAGGTCCGCATCGACCTCGACCCCCAGCCCGGCCGGGCCTTCGCCGACGTCGTGGAGGCGGCGCGGGGGCTGCGCGAGGTGATGACGGAGGCGGGCCTGACGCCCCACGTCAAGACGACCGGCAGTCGCGGGGTGCACGTCTTCGCGGCGGTGCGGCCGCGCCTGGAGTTCCTCGAGGTGCGCCACGCGGTCATCGGGCTGGCCCGCGAGCTCGAGCGCCGCCTGCCCGACCTCGTGACCACCGCCTGGTGGAAGGAGGAGCGCGGGGAGCGGATCTTCGTCGACTTCAACCAGGCGACCCGCGACCGCACCCTCGCCGCGGCGTGGAGCCCGAGGATCCTGCCGGGCGCACCGGTCTCGGTGCCGATGACGTGGGAGCAGCTCGGCGAGGTCGGCCCGGGCGACCTGACGGTCCGCACCGTCCCGGACTGGTACGCCGAGCACGGTGACGCCTGGGCGTCGATGCACGACGAGCCCGGCGAGGTCGACGGCGCCTACGCCCTGTGGGAGGCCGACCTGGAGCGGGGGCTGGGCGAGCTCAACTTCCCGCCCGACCACCCCAAGATGCCGGGGGAGCCGCCCCGGGTGCAGCCCAGCAAGAAGGTGGCCGAGCACTGGGACGAGGACGGCAACCGGGTGGAGCCCGAGGTCCGTCGCCAGACGCACGGTGGGGCAGACTGACGCCGTGGACCTGCCGCTGACGCCGCCCGTCTCGCCGATGCTCGCCAAGCCGCTCAGGACCCTGCCCGAGGGCTGGCTCTACGACCCGAAGTGGGACGGCTTCCGCACGATCGTCTTCCGCGACGGCGACGAGGTCGAGCTGGGCAGCCGCAACGAGAAGCCGATGACCCGCTACTTCCCCGAGGTGGTCGAGGCGGCGCGCCGTGAGCTGCCGCCGCGCTGCGTGGTCGACGGCGAGGTCGTCGTCGCGACCGCCGACGGATCCCGCCTCGACTTCGAGGCGCTCCAGCAGCGCATCCACCCCGCCGACTCGCGCGTGCGGATGCTCGCCGAGGCGATCCCGGCGTCCCTCGTCGTCTTCGACCTGCTCGCGCTCGGCGACGAGGACCTGACCGGGTTGCCCTTCCGGGAGCGGCGCGCGCGGCTGGAAGAGGCCCTGGCCGAGCCGCTGGAGGGTGGCCGCGTCCACCTCTCGCCCGTGACCGCCGACCCGTCGGTGGCGATGCGCTGGTTCGAGGAGTTCGAGGGGGCCGGGCTCGACGGCCTCATCGCCAAGGACCCCGAGGCCCCCTACCAGCCCGGCAAGCGGGTGCTGACCAAGCTCAAGCACGAGCGGACCGCCGACTGCGTCGTCGCCGGCTACCGCACCCACAAGACCGACGACGAGGCCGTCGGGTCGCTGCTGCTGGGGCTGTGGACCGAGGACGGCACGCTCGCGCACGTGGGCGTCTCCTCCTCCTTCCCCATGGCCCGGCGGCGCGAGCTCTTCGCCGAGCTGCAGGAGCTGGTGACCGGCCTCGAGGGCCACCCGTGGGACTGGGCCCGGCACCTCGAGGGGGAGCGGACCCCGAGCAAGAGCACGGGCTCGCGGTGGAACGGCGGCAAGGACCTCTCCTTCACCCCGCTGCGCCCCGAGCGGGTCGTCGAGGTGCGCTACGACTACCTCGAGGGCGAGCGGTTCCGCCACACCACCCAGTTCGTGCGGTGGCGGCCCGACCGTACGCCCGCCAGCTGCACCTACGACCAGCTGGACCGGCCGGGCGACTACGACCTCAAGGACGTGCTGGGGGTGCGGTCATGACCACCGCGGCCCGCAGGGCGGCCTCGGTCGGCACGGGCGTCGCGGTCGGCGCGGCGGTCGGCGGCGCGGTGTCGATGGGCACGGCCACCTACTTCGCGCACCGCATCATCACGCCCGAGCACGAGAAGAAGGACGACACCACCGTGCTCGAGGTGGGCGAGGGGACGGTGACCCTGAGGGCCACCCCCGAGACCACCTCGCCCGGGCGCTACGGCCTGTGGCTGGACAAGGGCCAGGGCCACGCCCGGCTCGGCGACGTCGTCGAGGCGGCCGTCGACCCGGCACCGCCGCGGTCGGGCCGCCAGCCACGGCGGGCGACCGTGACCCGCACGGTCCTCGGCGTCGACGCCGGTGAGCTGGTGCCGGGCAGCGCCCGGTGGAACCGCTACTACTACTGCGGCACACCCTCCTCGGCCCTGGGCCTGGCGCACGAGGACGTGCTCGTCTCCTCCGACATCGGGGACCTGCCGGCGTGGCGCGTGCCGCCGGCCCCCGGCACGGACACCGGCGACTGGGCCGTCCTCGTCCACGGGCGCAGCGCCCAGCGCGAGGAGTGCCTGCGCGCGCTGCCGGCCCTGCACCGGCTCGGGTTCACCAGCCTCGTCCCGATGTACCGCAACGACGACGGCGCCCCGCCCAGCGCCGACGGCCGCTACAGCCTCGGGCTCTCGGAGTGGCGGGACATCGACGCGGCGATGCGCTACGCCCTCGCGCACGGCGCTCGCCGCCTCGTCGTCCTGGGCTGGTCGATGGGCGGGGCGATCGTCCTCCAGGCGCTCAAGCGCTCCGACGTGGCCGGGCGGGTGCACCGGGTGGTCCTGGACGGCCCGGTCATCGACTGGGGCTCGGTCCTGGCCCACCAGGCCGACCTGCACCTCATCCCGCGCCCGATCGACCACCTGGCGCGCTCGCTCATGCGCAGCCGCCTCTCGCGCCACCTCCTGCGGGTGGCCGAGCCGGTCGACGTGGCGGCGACCAACTGGGTGGACCGGGCCGACGAGGTGACCCATCGGATCTTCATCATCCACTCGGCCACCGACGACACCGTGCCCTACCAGCCGTCGCAGGACCTCGCGCGCCGCCGGCCCGGGCTGGTCCACACCTTCGTCTGGCCCCGGGCGCGGCACTGCCAGGAGTGGAACACGAACCCCTCGCTCTGGGAGGACCTCGTCACGAGCTTCCTGCGCTGACCCCGGCCGGGGTCAGCGCAGGCGGGTGCGCACGAGCACGTCACCGCCCCAGGTGAGCAGGTGGGTCGTCTCGCCGACGAGCCCGCCGAGGTCGGCGTCCGGCGGCAGGAGCAGGGGCCCGTCGCCGCCCACGAGCACCGGGCGCACCGTGACGCACAGCTCGTCGACCGCCCCGGCCCGCACCCAGCCGGCCAGGAGGCCGGGGCCGCCCTCGACGACGACCTTGCCCCATCCGCGGGCACCGACCTCCTCCAGCACCCGCTCCGGGCTCACCGGCCGGCCGTCGCCGCCGACCAGCACGACCTCGCCGTCGTCCGGACCGGGGTCGCGCACCGACGCGGGCAGCTCGGCGCCGCGGGTGACCACCGCGAGGTTGACGCCGGGCAGCGGCGGGTAGCCCTCCGCCCGCACCGTCCCCGCTCCGACGACCACGACGTCGGCCCACGCGCGCAGGTGCTCGAGGACGGCGTGGTCGCCCTCGGAGCCCTCGTTGAGCGCGCCGCTGCTCCCGCCGGCGCCGGTGACGCGGCCGTCGAGGCTGGTGATGAAGCCGGCGCGCACCCAGGGATGCTCCCGGGCCGCGGACGGCACGGCATACCAGTCCTGGAGCTCGGCGGGGTCGAGCGGTCCGGAGCCGGTGCGCGCGGTCATCAGGCCATTCTCGGGCACGGCGCCGACCTGCGTGCCAGGATGACCCGATGGCACGGAAGAAGACGACGACGCCCTCCACGACGCCGTTCGCCGACGCCCTGCGCGTCTCCGAAGGCTTCACCCTGGCCGACGTCGACCCCCGCTCGACACCCGCGTTCTCCGGCGGCAAGCAGGAGGGCAAGGACGCGTTGCTCGCGGCCGACGTCGAGCTGGACGACCTGCAGGAGCGGCTCTACGCCGGCGCGACGGCGGGGCGGCGCCAGCGGGTGCTCCTCGTCATCCAGGGCATGGACACCTCCGGCAAGGGCGGCATCATGCGCCACGTCGTGGGGGCGGTCGACCCGCAGGGCGTGGAGCTGACCGCCTTCAAGGCGCCCACCGAGGAGGAGCGCCGGCACCCGTTCCTGTGGCGGATCCGCCGTGCGCTGCCGGGACCGGGCATGATCGGCGTCTTCGACCGGTCCCACTACGAGGACGTCCTCATCGTGCGGGTGCACGACCTCGTGCCCCCTGCGCAGTGGCGCCGCCGCTACGCCACGATCAACGCTTTCGAGCAGCAGCTGGTCGACGACGGCGTCACCCTCGTCAAGGTGATGATGCACATCTCCTCCGACGAGCAGCGGTCCCGGCTCCAGGAGCGCCTGGACCGGCGGACAAGCACTGGAAGTACAGCCCCACAGACCTCGACGAGCGGGCCTTCTGGGGCGACTACCAGGAGGCATACCAGGCGCTGCTGGAGCGGTGCAGCCCGCCGCGCGCGCCCTGGTTCGTCGTGCCGGCCGACCGGAAGTGGTACGCCCGTCTCGCCGTCCAGCAGCTGCTCCTGGAGCACCTGCGCGTGATGGACCTGGACTGGCCGGAGGCCGACTTCGACGTGGCCGCGGAGAAGGCCCGGCTGGCCGCCCTCTGACGAGGGCGGCCCACCGGCTCAGCCGCCCTGCAGCTGCGGCTGGGGCGTGGCCTGCAGCACGACCACGACCCGGCCCGGGAGCTCGTGGGCCGAGCCCGTCTCCCACGTCGTCCCCGGAGCCAGCTGCCCGGTGGTGTCGACCACGACCCTCCAGCTCGTCGCGTCGATGCCGTCGGGCACCGTGAACCACACGGACCCGTGGTGGCCGTTGAAGAGCAGCAGGAAGTGGTCGTCGGTGATGGTGCCGCCGCGGTCGTCGGTGTCCGGGATGGCCTCGCCGTTAAGGAAGACGGTGACGGCCTGCTCGGTGGAGTGCCACCCGGCCTCGGTCATCTCCTGGCCGTCGGGGTCGTACCAGACGATGTCGCCGAGGTCGCTCTGCCCGCCGTGCTCGGCGTCCCCGGCGAAGAAGCGGCGGCGGCGGAAGACGGGGTGCTCGCGTCGCAGGGCGATCAGGTGGGCGGTGAAGGCGAGCAGCTCCGTCTGGTCGGGGTCCAGCTCCCAGTCCATCCAGGCCAGCTCGTTGTCCTGGCAGTAGACGTTGTTGTTGCCCATCTGGGTGCGGCCCGTCTCGTCGCCGTGCAGCATCATGGGCACGCCCTGGCTCAGGAGCAGGGTGGTGAGGAAGTTCTTCTGCTGGCGCAGCCGGAGCGCGTTGACCTCGGGGTCGTCGGTCGGGCCCTCGGCGCCGTGGTTGTACGAGCGGTTGTGCGCCTCGCCGTCGTTGTTGTCCTCGCCGTTGGCCTCGTTGTGCTTCTCGTCGTAGGAGACGAGGTCGCGCAGGGTGAAGCCGTCGTG
>JASKZT010000093.1 GCA_030145965.1 Ornithinimicrobium sp. | reverse complement strand
AGAAGACCTCGACCGCGTGGCCGAAGATGATCGGGTCCGAGACCTTCATCATCGTGGCCTTGAGGTGGAGGCTGAGCAGGACGTCCTCGTCGGCGGCGACGCGGACCTGCTCGGCGAGGAAGGCGCGCAGCGCCGCGACGTCCATGTAGGTCGCGTCGACGACCTCGCCGGCCTGCACGGGGACCGACTCCTTGAGGACGGTGCGGGTGCCGTCGGCGGCGAGGTGCTGGATGGTGAGGGTGTCGGCGCCCTCGAGGACGACCGAGCGCTCGTTGCTGGCGAAGTCGCGCCGGCCCATCGTCGCGACCCGGGTGCGGCTGTCGGCCGACCAGGCGCCCATCGAGTGGGGGCGGGAGCGTGCGTAGTTCTTCACCGCGTCGGGGGCGCGCCGGTCGGAGTTGCCCTCGCGCAGCACCGGGTTGACGGCCGAGCCCTTGACCCGGTCGTAGCGGGCGCGGGCCTCGCGCTCCTCGTCGGTGGAGGGGGACTCGGGGTAGTCGGGCAGGTCGTAGCCCTGGCCCTGCAGCTCGGTGACCGCGGCCTTCAGCTGCGGCACGGACGCCGAGATGTTGGGCAGCTTGATGATGTTGGCCTCCGGCGTCGTGGCCAGCTCGCCCAGCTCGGCCAGCGCGTCGGCCTGCCGCTGCTCGTCCGTGAGGCGCTCGGGGAACTGCGCGAGGATGCGGCCCGCCAGGGAGATGTCCCGGGTCTCGACCTCGATCCCGGCCGCACCGGCGAAGGACTCGATGATCGGCTCGAGCGAGTAGGTCGCCAGCAGGGGAGCCTCGTCGGTGAGGGTGTAGATGATCGTTGACATTCAGGGGTCTCCTGCGGTCTGGGGCGGAGGGACGTGTGCACCCCGAGGCTACTAAACGCGGGGTGCCCGCCCGCCCTGGCCCGGACCCGGCCACGGGGGCGTGCCGGTGGCTACGATGGGGCCAGACGGTTCGTCGGACGCCGGGCCCGGAGGTGGTGGCGATGTCGGAGCAGGTCGGTCGGTCGGTCGTGGTGGGGGCGGACGGCGGGGGCACGGACGGCTCCGCGCTGCGGTGGGCGGCGCGGCACGCCGGCCGCACGGGGCTGGCCCTCCTGGTGGTGCACGCCAGCGAGCCCGAGGCCCTGGCCGCGCGGGCGGCGGGCGCCGGTGCCCCCGACATCACCGCCCTGCTCGAGGCCGAGGACGCCCGGGCCGAGACCGTGCGGTCCTCGGTGTCGCGGCTGGCCCTGGAGATGGGGGTGCGGGCGACGACGGTGGTCGAGCGAGGGTCGCCGGTCCGCGCGCTGCTGCGGCACCAGGACGAGGCGGCGCTCCTGGTCGTCGGCACGGGACGCAAGGGGGCGCTGGAGGAGTTCGTGCTCGGCACCACCTCGATCGGGGTCACCGCGCACGCGACCGTGCCGGTCGTCGTCCTCAACCCGGAGGTCGACGTGGACGCCCTCACCAGCGGCCGCATCGCGGTCGCCGTGGACGGCAGCCCGGACAGCAGGGCCGCGGCCCGTGCCGCCGTCGCCCACGCCGCCGTCACCGGGGCCACGGTCGCGGCGGTGACGGCGTGGTACCTCGAGGTGGTGGACGGCTACGTCGTCACCGAGCCGGAGAGCCCGGAGTGGCAGCAGATCGAGCAGGAGCGGCGCGCGCTGGTCGAGGACGTGCTGCGACAGCCCCGCCAGGAGCACCCTGACGTCCCCGTGGACCTCGTCGTCCGCAGGGGCCCCATCGTGAGCACCCTGACCCACGCCGCGCGCGGCCTCGACCTCATCGTGCTGGGCAGCAAGGGGCGCGGCAGCTTCGCCGGGCGGCTGCTGGGCTCGGTGAGCCAGCGGGTCATGCGGGGTGCTCAGTGCCCCGTCATGGTGGTCACGTCGCCGAGGCGGTGACCGGGCCGCGCCCGGCGGCGGCGGCCAGCCGGCCGAAGCGGCGCACGAGGCCCTCCCACGAGCGGTGCAGGGCAGGCATCTCCTCCCGCAGCCGCGTCAGGGCCACGGCCTCCTCCGCGGGGTGCGTCCCGTCCGCCCAGCCGCCCACGACGGCCTCGCCCACCTCGGGGTGGAACTGCACGCCCCAGGCCGCCGCGCCGTAGCGGGCGGCCTGCACCGTGCCGTCGGGGGCGGTCGTGAGCGGGAGCGCGGTGGCGGGCAGCTCGACGACGACGTCGTCGTTCCAGTGCAGCACGGGGGCGCCCGCGAGCAGCGCCGAGGTGAGCGCGTCCCGCTGGCCCGCGGCGGTGGGAGCGAAGGGCAGGAGGGCACGGGTGCCCCCGTGCGGGTTGGGCGTGACGCGCCCGCCGAGGGCGACCGCCGCCAGCTGGTGGCCGAGGCACACCCCCAGGAAGGGGCGCCCGGCCGTCACCGTCGCCGCGAGCAGCGCGCGGGTCGCCGGCAGCCAGGGGGCGGTGGCGTCGTCGCCGGCGCCCATGTGCCCGCCCAGCACGACGAGGGCCGCGTGCCCGCCGAGGGTCGCGGGCACCTCGGCTCCGCGGTGCAGGGGGCGCACCTCGCACGTCATACCCTCCTGCGCCAGCCAGGGGCCGACGAGGCCGACCGGGCACTCGTCCTCGTGCTGGAGGACGAGGACGCTCCTGCTCACGCCCCGTCGACGAGGCCCGGGCCGGCGGCGCCCTTGGCCCCGAGCGTCGTGTCGTCCTCGCTCGCGAACTGCGAGGGGTCGGTGACCTCGGTCACCGCGACGCCGTGCGGCTGCAGCTGCCCGGAGGCGATCTGCTCGGCCCAGTGGCAGGCCACCCGGTGGCTCGCGGGGACGGCCCCGATCTCGATGGTGCGCAGCGCCGGGCGCTCGTCGTCGCAGCGGGTCTCCTGGCGCCACGGGCAGCGCGTGTGGAAGCGGCACCCGGACGGCGGGTTGGCGGGGGAGGGCAGGTCGCCGACGAGCAGGATCTGCTCGCGCGAGTCCTCGACCACCGGGTCGGGGACGGGGACGGCCGAGAGCAGCGCGCGCGTGTAGGGGTGCAGCGGCTCCTGGTAGAGGTCGTCGGCGTCGGCCTCCTCGACGAGGGAGCCGAGGTACATCACGCCCACCCGGTCGCTGATGTGCCGGACGACCGCGAGGTCGTGGGCGATGATGAGGTAGGTGAGGCCCAGCTCCTCCTGCAGGTCGGCGAGCAGGTTGACCACCTGCGCCTGCACCGAGACGTCGAGGGCGCTGACCGGCTCGTCGGCGACGATGAGCTGCGGGTCGACCGACAGGGCCCGGGCGATGCCGACGCGCTGGCGCTGGCCGCCGGAGAACTCGTGGGGGTACTTCGACAGGGCGGTGGCCGGCAGGCCGACCTCCTTGAGCAGGCCGGTGAGGCGGTCGTGGGCCGCGCCGCCCTTGGTGAGGCCGTGCGCGCGCATCCCCTCCAGGAGCAGCTGCTCGACGGTCTGACGGGGGTCGAGGCTGCCGAGGGGGTCCTGGAAGACCATCTGCATGTGGCGGCGCTGGCGGCGCAGCTTCTCGCCCTTGAGCGAGGCGAGGTCGGTGCCGTCGAAGAGGACCTGGCCCTCGGTGAGGTCCTCGAGCTGGAGGATCGCGCGCCCGAAGGTCGACTTGCCGCAGCCGGACTCCCCGACGAGGCCGTAGGTCTCGCCGCGGCGGATCTGCAGGTCCATGCCGTCCACGGCGTAGACGTGCCCGACCGTCCGGTCCATGATCACGCCCCGCTTGATGGGGAAGTGCACCTTGAGACCGCGCACGTCCAGCAGGACGTCCGGCTCGGGAGCGGCGGTGGCGGTCCCCGTCCCGGCCGCGGTGCCCGGCACCGGGGCGGGTGCGGGGGTGGCGCCGTGGGTGTGCTCGGCCGGGCTCATCGGGCGTCCTCCTCGACCGTGGGCGTGTCGTCCACGGGGTTGGCCGTCAAGGGGTTGTGGCAGCGCAGCAGCCGGTCGGTGCCGACCGCCTGGTGGTCGCTCTCCAGGGCGGGGGTGCGCTCGCGGCACACCTCGATCTCCTGGGAGCAGCGGGGCGCGAAGGCGCAGCCCTGCGCCCAGGGGATGTTGTCGTTGACCGACCCGGGCACCGGGGTGAGCCGACGCCCGCGCTCCTCGTGCAGGCGGGGGATCGAGGCGAGCAGCCCACCGGTGTAGGGGTGGCGCGGGGTGGCGAAGAGGGCGTGGCGGTGCGCCCGCTCGACGATCCGGCCCGCGTAGAGCACGTTGACCTCGTCGCACAGACCGGCGACGACGCCCAGGTCGTGCGTGATCATGATGAGCGCCGTCCCGGACTCGCTGACCAGCTCCTTGAGCAGCGCGAGGATCTGGGCCTGGATGGTGACGTCGAGCGCCGTCGTCGGCTCGTCGGCGATGAGCAGCCGGGGCGAGCAGGCCAGTGCCATGGCGATCAGTGCCCGCTGCCGCATGCCACCGGAGAGCTGGTGCGGGTACTCGCCCAGCCGGCGCCGGGGGTCGGGGATGCCGACCCGGTCCAGCAGGTCGGTGGCCT
>JASKZT010000043.1 GCA_030145965.1 Ornithinimicrobium sp. | reverse complement strand
CACCCACCTGCCGACCGGCCTGGTCGTCTCCTGCCAGAACGAGAAGTCGCAGCTGCAGAACAAGGAGTCCGCCCTGCGCGTGCTGCGCGCCCGGCTGCACCAGATCGCGGTCGAGGAGGCCGAGGCGGCGGCGAGCGAGCAGCGCCGCAGCCAGGTGCGCACCGTGGACCGCAGCGAGCGCATCCGCACCTACAACTTCCCCGAGAACCGCATCGCCGACCACCGCACCGGTTTCAAGGCCTACAACCTGGACCAGGTGATCGACGGGGACCTCGACCCCGTCGTCCAGTCGGCCGTCGACGCGGACGAGGCCGCCCGCCTGGCCGGACCGGCGTGAGCGGACGCCACGTCGAGGGGGCGGACCCGACGCTGGACCAGGCGGTCCGTGCGGCGACCGCCGTCCTCGCCGGGGCCGGGGTCGCCAGCCCGGCCGTCGACGCCGAGATCCTCCTGGCCCACGCGCTGGGGCAGGACCTGGGCGACGTGCGCCGCGGGCGGATCCTGGGCGAGGTGCTGCCCGCCGCGGCGCGGACGGCCTACCTCGAGCTCGTGGAGCGGCGCCGTGCACGGGTGCCGCTGCAGCACCTCACCGGCAGCGCCCCGTTCGCCGGCCTCGAGCTCGCGGTCGGGCCGGGGGTCTTCGTCCCGCGCCCCGAGACCGAGGTGCTCCTGGGCCTCGCGCTCCGCGCCCTGGAGGGCGCCGCCGGCCCGACGGTCGTGGACCTGTGCACCGGCAGCGGGGCGCTCGCCGTCGCGCTCGCCCGCGCACGCCCGGACGCGCGGGTGGGCGCGGTCGAGCTGTCCTCCCAGGCGCACCGGTACGCCGCCGCGAACGTCGCGACGCTGGCCCCGGGCGTGGACCTGCGGCTGGGGGCGGCGCAGGAGGCGTTCGGCGACCTGGCGGGGCAGGTCGACGTGGTGACGAGCAACCCGCCCTACATCCCCTCCGACGCCGTGCCCGTCGACGTGGAGGTGCGCGAGCACGACCCCAGGATGGCGCTCTACGGCGGGGGCGAGGACGGCCTGGGCATCCCGCTCGAGGTCGCCGCCCGCGCGGCGGTGCTGCTGCGCCCCGGCGGGGTGCTGCTCATGGAGCACGCCGACGTGCAGGGGGAGAGCCTGCCGGCCGCGCTGCGGGCGCAGGGCGCCTGGGAGCCGGTGGAGGACCACCCCGACCTCGCCGGCCTGCCGAGGGTCACCCGGGCGGTCCGGCGCCGGGCCTGAGGAGACCGGGCAGAACGACGCCCCGGTGCCCTGCGGCACCGGGGCGTCGCCCGTGAGGGAGGTTGGATCGCCTCAGAAGATCCAGATCAGCAAGGCGATGATGAGCAGGATGCCCACGATCGTCCAGATCAGTCCGCTTCCGCGCATGATGTCACTCTCCTTCGGGTGTCGGAGGCGCGATCTGCGCCCCACGGCATGCTGCACTCTTTCGCAGGTGGTGACGTCGATGCAAGTCAAACCGCCGTCCGGGCCCCGTCACCTGCGCGACGTCCGTCGTGGCCGGCCCCGTGAGGTGTCAGACTGGTCCCCGGCCGGCCGGTGGAGCGGCCGCACGAGCGGAGGTGGCATGGGCATGGGCGCGGACGGCGCGACGTCGTGGCAGGACCGGGTGGCGGACTGCACCGACCCGGTGACGCGTGCGGAGTCGCTCGAGCGCGCGGCGGAGGCGGTCCGCGAGGGCAAGGTCGTCGTGCTGCCCACGGACACGGTCTACGGCGTGGGCGCCGACGCCTTCGACGTGGTGGCCGTGGCCATGGTCCTCGCCGCCAAGCACCGCGGCCGCGACATGCCGCCCCCGGTGCTGGTGCCCAACCCGCGCACCGTCGACGGCCTGGCCGTCGAGGTGCCGATGTACGCCAAGATCCTCATGCGCCAGTTCTGGCCCGGGCCGCTCACCGTGGTCCTGCGGGCGCAACCCTCCCTGCACTGGGACCTGGGCGAGACCAACGGCACCGTCGCGCTGCGGATGCCCGACGACGAGGTGGCACTCGCCCTCCTGGCCGAGACCGGCCCGATGGCCGTGACCAGCGCCAACGTCACCGGCAACCCGGCCGCGACGACGGGGCAGGAGGCGCTGGACCAGCTCGGCGGCGCGGTCGCGGTCTACCTCGAGGACGGCCCGCGCACCGGTGGCCTGGCCTCGACGATCGTCGACTGCACCGGCGAGGAGCCGGTGCTGCTGCGGCTCGGTGCGCTGCCGGCCGACCAGCTGCGCCAGGTGCTCGGCTCCACGGTCCTGCACGACAGCCCCGCCGACCGTGACGCCGCCGCCCACGAGGCCCGGGAGCGGGCCGCCGCGGAGGCCGGGCCGGAGCAGGCCGCCGACGCCGGCGCGGGCGAGGACACCGCCCGCCTCGTCGGCAGCGTGGTCCCCAGCGGGGTGCCCGCCCCGCCGGCCGCGCTGCGCACGCTGACGCCCTGAAAGTCCGCCCGCGGCGACCCCCTAGAGTGGCCACCATGACGACGTCGGTGAACCCTGACACCTACTACGGCCCCAGCTTCGCGGCGCTCCTCGAGCAGGACCCCCAGATCGCCGAGCTCCTCGTCACCGAGCTCGACCGTCAGCGCAGCGGCCTGCAGCTCATCGCCAGCGAGAACCAGACCAGCCCGGCCGTCCTGGCCGCCGTCGGCTCGACGCTGTCGAACAAGTACGCCGAGGGCTACCCCGACGCCCGCTACTACGGCGGCTGCTCCGAGGTGGACAAGGTGGAGAAGCTGGCGATCGAGCGGGCCAAGGCCCTCTTCGGCGCCGACCACGCCAACGTCCAGCCGCACTCCGGCGCCAGCGCCAACCAGGCGGTCTACGGCGCCTTCGCCTCCCCGGGGGACACCGTCCTCGCCATGTCCCTGGACCACGGCGGCCACCTCACGCACGGCTTCAAGGTCAGCTTCTCGGGCAAGTGGTTCAACGCCGTCCACTACGGCGTGCACCCCGAGACCGAGGACATCGACTACGACCAGGTCGAGGCGCTCGCCAAGGAGCACCGCCCCAAGATCATCCTCGCCGGCGGCTCGGCGATCCCGCGCCTCATCGACTTCGCGCGCTTCCGCGCGATCGCGGACGAGGTCGGCGCCATCTTCTGGGTCGACGCCGCCCACTTCATCGGCCTCGTCGCCGGCCAGGTCATCCCCTCCCCGGTCCCGCACGCCGACGTGGTCTCCTTCACCACCCACAAGGTGCTGCGCGGCCCCCGCGGCGGCGCGATCGTCTGCCGGGAGGAGCACGCCAAGAAGATCGACCGCGCCGTGTTCCCGATGATGCAGGGCGGCCCGCTCATGCACGGCGTCGCCGGCAAGGCGGTCAACTTCGCCGAGTGCGCCACCCCCGCCTACCAGGCCTACACCCGCCAGGTCGTCGACAACGCCCGCGTCCTCGCCGAGACGCTGGGGGAGAAGGGGATCCGCCCGATCACGGGCGGGACCGACACCCACCTGTCGCTGCACGACCTGCGCGGGGTCGGGGTCACCGGCGCCGAGGCCGAGGCGCGCTGCGACGCGGCCGGCATCGTCCTGAACAAGAACGCGATCCCCTTCGACCCCGAGAAGCCCAACGTGGCCTCGGGCATCCGGGTCGGCAGCCCCTCGGTGACCACCCAGGGGATGGGCACGGAGGAGATGAAGGTCGTGGCCGACCTCATCCACCGCGCGGTCACGCAGACCGACGGCAGCCCCGCGCACCCCGTCGCCGCCGAGGTCCGCGGCCAGGTCTCCGAGCTCATGGCCGCCCACCCCGCCTACCCGGAGCCGGCCACCGCCTGACGCGCCCGGCCACGTCGGGACGGGCGGGGAGGAGAGCACGTGCGCGAGTTCCTCATCGTGCTGCTGACGGCGGCGATCGTCACCTACCTGGCAACCCCCCTCGTGCGCCGGCTGGCCCTGGCCACCGGTGCGCTCACCGCGGTCCGCGACCGTGACGTGCACACCGTGCCCATCCCGCGGCTCGGCGGGGTGGCGATGCTCGTCGGCTTCGCCGCCGCCGTGGCGCTGGGGGAGCAGCTGCCCTACCTCGGGCAGCTCTTCGACTCCTCGCCGCAGCTGTGGGGCGTGCTCCTCGCCGCGACGATCATCACCCTGCTCGGCGCCCTCGACGACGTCCGCGAGCTGGACTGGATGACCAAGCTGGCCGGGCAGGTCATCGCCGGCGGCGTCATGGCCTTCTTCGGCGTCCAGCTGCTGTCGCTGCCCATCGGCGGCGTGACGGTGCTGCCGGAGCCGGTCATGGTCACCCTGACCATCCTCGTCGTCGTCATCTCGACCAACGCGGTCAACTTCATCGACGGTCTCGACGGGCTGGCCGCCGGGGTGGTGCTCATCGCCGCATCGGCCTTCTTCGCCTGGTCCTACCTCGTGAGCACCAACTTCGACCCGCCCAACGTGTTCTCGATGGCGACCTTCATCAGCGCCGCGCTCATCGGGGTGTGCGCGGGGTTCCTGCCGCACAACTTCCACCCCGCCCGGCTCTTCATGGGCGACGCCGGGGCCCTCCTGCTGGGCCTGCTCCTGGCCGCGGCGACGATCTCGATGACGGGCTCGGTGGACCCCAGCTCCTCCTTGGCCAGCGCGTCGGCGGCCGCGGCGATCCTCCTGCCCATCGCCATCCCGCTGGCGATCATGGGCCTGCCCTTCCTCGACATGCTGCTGGCGGTGCTGCGCCGGACCCGGGCCGGGCAGCTGCCGTGGAAGCCGGACCGCGGCCACCTGCACCACCGGATGCTCGACATCGGCCACAGCCACCGCCGCGCGGTCGTCCTCCTCTACCTGTGGGCCGGCCTCATCGCGGTCGGCGCCGTGTCCTTCGCCTACCTGCCGCCCTGGGTCTCGGCCGTGGGCATCCTCCTGCTCGTCGTCCTCGCGACGGTCCTCACCACGCGTCCCTGGCGAGGGCGGGTCCAGGGCCGCCGGCCAGCGGTTTCGCCCGGCGCCGGGGGCTTGTGATAACTTTCACAAGCGCCTTCCACCCACCTCAGGGAGCACCCCGCATGACCTCCACCGCACCGACGCGTCCCACTGCGGGGACGCCTCTGCGGTCGATGCTGCTGGGCGGTCTCGTGCCCACCGCGCCCCTCCTGGTGCTGGTGCCCCTGCTGACCTGGGCCGCCGCCGGGCCCTGGGCCGCCGTCTCGGCGCTGCTCGGCGCGGTCATCTCCACGGTGATCTTCGTGCTCGGCGTCGTCGGCATCCGCGGCGTCCTCGCCGGGCCCACCGCCTCCGCCATGGCGGGGGCCTTCGGCGTCTTCCTCCTCCAGCTGGCCGTCCTCGCGGCGGTCATCTGGTCGCTGGGTCAGACGACCTGGCTCGAGGTGGTGCCGCTGGGCGTCGCCTTCATCCTCGTCGGCCTGGTCTTCCAGGTCGGTCTGGTCGTCGGCTACCTGCGCTCGCGCGCCCCCCTCGACGTCGCCCTGCCGGGGGAGTCGCGGTGAGCGCCGCGACCCCGCCCGGCGGCGCCGGAGAGCCCACCCCGCGGCGCGAGCCGGCGGCCTCCGTCCCCGACGGGCGCGGCGGGACCGAGCAGCACGTCCCGGGCGCCGCCCGGCAGACCGACCTCGGCAACGCCGTCATCGCCTACCTCATCGCCGGCCCGCTGACCTTCGGCGGGCTGGGCCTGCTGGGCGACCGCGTGCTGGACACCGCGTTCCTCATGCCGGTGGGGGTCGTGGCGGGGATGGTGCTGTCCTTGTACGTGATCTGGCTCAGGTACGGTAGGTCGTGACGTCCGTGCGCCGTCCCGAGCCCGTGGCGTCCTTCCCCGCTGGGGAAAACGCCCCGACACCCGTCGAAACCCGTGAGAAGGAGTACGCGTGAGCGCGACCACTGCGGCCGCTGGGCTGATGGTGCCGATGGCCGAGGAGGGCGGCGGACACTTCCCCCCCACCCCCGGCGACTTCTGGCAGCCCCTCTTCGCGATCCCGGGAACCGGCGGCGAGTACTTCTTCACCCGTCCGATGCTGCTCATGGCCGTCGCGACGGTCCTGCTCATGGCCTGGCTGTGGATGACCACCCGCCGTGCCGCGGTCGTCCCCTCCAAGAGCCAGTGGGTCACGGAGCAGGTCTACAACTTCGCACGCAACGGCATCAGCCGCGACATGATCGGCAGCAAGGACTTCATGCCGTTCGTGCCGTTCATCTTCGCGCTGTTCAGCTTCATCCTGCTCAACAACCTCTTCGGCATCATCCCGCCGTTCCAGAACCCGACGATGGCCCGCATCGGCTTCCCGATCGCGCTGACGCTCATCGTCTACGTGGTCTACCACTACGTGGGCATCCGCAAGAAGGGCGGCGTGGGCCGCTACCTCGGCTCCCTGCTCCCGGGCGGGCTGCCGGGCTGGATCAAGCCCTTCATCCTCGTGCTGGAGCTCATCACCTTCTTCATCACCCGCCCGCTCACGCTGGCGCTGCGACTGTTCGGCAACATGTTCGCCGGCCACATGCTCCTCGTCGTCTTCATCGTCGGCGGCTGGTACCTCTTCAAGACCTGGGACCCGCTGTTCATGGCCGTGGCCATCCCCGCCTGGATCCTGGGCGTCGGTCTGACCCTCTTCGAGGCGCTGATCCAGTTCCTGCAGGCCTACGTCTTCGCCCTCCTCGCCGCCTCCTACATCGGTGGCGCGCTGGCGGACGAGCACTGAGGCCGACCCCCTCCGTCGCGGCGACCCCGCCGCGACCCACCGCCCGACAACTGAATAGTTTCGAAGCCTTCGACGGGGCGCCGCCCCGTCGGGACATCACACAGAAAGAGATTCGACGTGACTGGTGACATCACCCTTCTCGGCTACGGCGTGTCCGCCATCGGCCCGGCCATCGCCGTGGGTCTGATCTTCGCGGCCTACATCAACGGAGTCGCCCGCCAGCCCGAGGCGCAGGGCAAGCTGCAGCCGATCGCCATCCTCGGCTTCGCGCTGGCCGAGGCCCTCGCCATCTTCGGCCTGGTCCTCTTCTTCATCGCGTTCTTCGCCTGAGCCCTTCCGCCCATCCAAACCCGTTCCTGCGGCGCCGCCCGGTCCACCCGGCCGGGACGCTGAGGGACACGTACACGTGAGGAGCCGCGCGTGGACTACACCACGATCGCGTCGGGCGTCCTGATGGCTGCCGAGGAGGCCGAGCCGATGGGCGCCGGGGAGGGTGCCGTCCCGATCCTTCCCTACATCCCGGAGCTCATCTTCGGCCTGATCGTCTTCGGCCTCTTCTACTGGTTCATCGCCAAGAAGATCGTTCCCAGCCTCGAGAAGGTCTACGCCGAGCGCACGGCCGCGATCGAGGGCGGGATGCAGGCTGCCGAGCAGGCCCAGGCCGAGGCGGCTGCCGCGAAGAAGAAGTACGAGGACCAGCTGGGCGAGGCCCGCGCCGAGGCCGCTCGCATCCGCGAGCACGCCAAGGAGCAGGGCGCCCAGATCGTGGCCGAGATGCGTCAGCAGGCGCAGACCGAGGCCGCCCGCATCACCGAGACCGCGCACAAGCAGGTCGAGGCGGAGCGTCAGCAGGCCATGGTCCAGCTGCGCGGCGAGGTGGGTCAGATCTCCACCGCCCTGGCGAGCAAGATCGTCGGGGAGTCGCTGGAGGAGGAGACCCGCCAGCGCGGGATCGTCGACCGTTTCCTGGCCGACCTCGAGGCGGGTGCCGTCCGTCGCGAGAAGCTGGGGGCCGGCAGCGAGCAGGGTCGCCTGTGAACAGCGCGTACCGCAGGGCCTACCGAGCGGCCGCGGAGGCCCTGGAGCAGGTGCTGCAGGCCGGCGACGGGACGCGTCTGGCGGACGAGCTGTGGGCCGTGGCGACCGCCGTGGACCTCAACCCGGTCCTCCGCCGCAACCTGGGCGACCCCTCCCGCGAGGGGGAGGACAAGGCCGTCCTGGCCGAGCGCCTCCTGGGCGGCAAGATCCACGCCGAGGCCATGGCCGTCGTCCGGGCGACCGTCGCCCAGCGCTGGCCGCGGACCGGGGACGTCGTCTCCGCGCTCGAGCGCCTCAGCGTCGAGTCCACGCTGGCCCACGCCCAGCGTCACGGCCGGCTCACCCAGGTCGAGGACGAGCTGTTCCGCTTCGGCCGCATCGTCGACGGGACGCCCGACCTGCAGGCCGCGCTGAGCGACCGGCGGGCGGGCGTGGCCGCCAAGACCGCGCTCGTCGACCGGCTGCTGTCGATCAAGGCCGCGCCGGAGTCGGTGCGGCTGGCCAAGCAGGCCGTCGCCGGCCTGCGGGGCCGCCGGTTCGACCACACCCTGACCGCCTACCTCGAGCAGGCGGCCACCCGGCAGGACCAGGTCACCGCGACGGTCACCAGCGCGGTGCCGCTGACGCCGGAGCAGCACGAGCGCCTCGTCCGCACGCTCAGCGCGCAGTACGGCCGCTCGGTCCACACCAACGTGATCATCGACGAGGACGTCGTCGGGGGCGTCCGGGTGGAGATCGCCGACGAGGTCATCGACGGCACGGTCAGCCACCGGCTGGCCGAGGCGCACCGCCGGATGACCAGCTGACCCCCTACATCACCACCGCACACCCACCCCAAGGCCACTGGTCCGCGATGACGAGCACGGACCGACGACGAGGAGAAAAGACATGACGGAGCTTTCGATCCGTCCGGAAGAGATCCGCGACGCACTGGACCAGTTCGTCCAGTCCTACGAGCCCAGCGCCGCCTCCCGCGAGGAGGTCGGGCGCGTGGTCGACGCCGGTGACGGCATCGCCCACGTCGAGGGCCTGCCCTCGGTCATGACCAACGAGCTCCTGCAGTTCGAGGACGGCACGCTGGGCCTGGCGCTCAACCTGGACGTCCACGACATCGGTGTCATCGTCCTCGGTGACTTCTCCGGCCTCGAGGAGGGCCAGCCGGTCCGCCGGACCGGTGAGGTCCTGTCCGTCGCCGTCGGCGACGGCTACCTGGGCCGCGTGGTGAACCCGCTGGGGACCCCCATCGACGGCCTGGGCGAGATCGTCAGCGAGGGCCGCCGCGCGCTGGAGCTGCAGGCTCCTGGCGTCATGGCCCGCAAGTCGGTCCACGAGCCGCTGCAGACCGGCATCAAGGCGATCGACGCCATGATCCCGATCGGCCGTGGCCAGCGCCAGCTCATCATCGGCGACCGCCAGACCGGCAAGACCACGGTCGCGGTGGACACGATC
>JASKZT010000033.1 GCA_030145965.1 Ornithinimicrobium sp. | reverse complement strand
CGCCCGCCGTCGGAGCAGATCTGGGCCATCATCTTCATCTCCTCGTCGACCACCATGAAGAGCTCCTCGGTCTCCTTGGTGTCCTGCACGAAGGCGGCGAAGGCCTCGCGGACGACGCTGCCGTCCGGGTCGTCCTGCGGGTGGCGGAAGGTCCCGGAGATGGGGTTCATCCAGACCCGGCCGTCGCGCACGCTGACGTGCCGCTCGGGCGTCGCGCCGACGAGGGTGTGCCCGGGGGTGTGGACGGCGAAGGTCCAGTAGGCGCCACGCTCGTCGGTGAGCAGGGTGCGCAGCCAGGTCAGCGCGGCGAGGGCGGGCTCGGTGGTGGTGCGGGCGAGGACGTCGCGCCGGATGACGAAGTTGGCGCCCTCCCCCTCCCCGATCTCCTCGTCGATGACGCGCTCGACGGTCCGCGCGTAGTCGTCGTCGGCCACGCTGAACCGCTCGCCCTCGACCGGCACGTCACCCTGCGGCAGGGCCTCGACCAGCCGCTCCAGGGGCAGGCGCTGGCGCTCCGTGGCCGCCAGGACGCGCAGCGGCACGCCGTCGTCGTGGACGTCGAAGCCGCGCTCGGCGATCTGCCGGTAGGGCACGAGCGCCAGGACCGGCGCGTCCGGCCGCGGGCGGGGCAGGTCACGCAGGCGCCCGACGTCGACGACGTCGCCGACCAGGACCTCGGCCTCGTCCTCGCCCTCCCGCCACAGCACGGCCCAGGACAGGCCGGCGGGGTCGGCGAGGATCTGGTCGAGCAGGCGCGTGGGCATGGGCCCCAGTCTCCCATCCGCCGCCGGGGCGCCCGGCCGCACCGGTCAGACCAGGGGCACCTCGAGGTCGACGACGACCGGCGCGTGGTCGGAGACCGGCGGCCGGGGCGCGCTCACGGACCGTACCGGAGGCAGCGCACCGTCGCCCACCACGTGGTCGACCTGCATGAACGGCCGCGCCGGGGGGTAGGTGGTCACCCGGGCGAGCAGGTCCGCGCCCGTGACGCGCGCGACCGCGGCGGCCGGCAGGTTGAGGTCGCCCAGGAGGACCCGCGGGCCGGGCAGCTCGCGCAGCCAGCCCATCGTGCGGCGCAGCTGCACGACGTTGACGCCCGGCACGAAGGACAGGTGGGTGCACGCCACGGTCATCCGGCCCGCGGGGGTGTCGAGGGTGGCCGCGAGCACCGCCCGCGGCTCGTCGCGCAGCCACAGCACGTAGCCCGTCCCGGGGACGAGGATCGGCGCGCGCACGTAGGGGGCCGGAGCCAGGCGCAGCAGGTGCCAGGACAGCACCGGATGGCGGGAGAGGAGCGCCACGCCGTAGGCGTCCCGGGAGCGGTCGAGGTCGTCGTCGTCGGCGGCGCGCCAGGTGGTCGCCGGGTCGCCGACGACCGTCGGCACGAAGCGGGACGCCGTGGCCCCCATGGCCCCCGCCGCCACCTCGGTGACGTCGACGAAGCCGGAGCGCGGCTGCCCCCGGTCCACCTCCTGCAGCGCCAGGACGTCGGGGGCGAGCCGCGTCACCGCCCGCGCCAGCCGGGCCGGGTCCACGACGCCGTCCCGCGGGCTCCGGCCGTGGAAGACGTTCCAGGTCACCAGGCGCACGCCCTCGACGCTACCCGCGGGCGACCGGCGACGCGCGGCGTGCCGCGCTGGTCTTGACTCGTTCCAGATTTCCGACCACCATGGGCGTCCTATGACGCAGCAGGACCTGACCCCCGTGCTGCGGGCGGCCTCCCTCCGCGTGACGCGACCGCGGCTGGCCGTGCTCGGCGCCGTCCACGACCACCCCCACGTCGACACCGACGCGGTCATCCGCCTCGTGCGGGCCGAGCTCGGGGCCGTCTCCCACCAGGCGGTCTACGACGTGCTGCGCGTGCTGACCGAGGCCGGTCTGCTGCGCCGCATCCAGCCGGCCGGCGCCACCGCGCGCTACGAGGCCCGGGTCGGCGACAACCACCACCACGTCGTGTGCCGCTCCTGCGGCGCCATCGCCGACGTCGACTGCGCCGTCGGCCACACCCCCTGCCTCACCGCCTCCGACAGCCACGGCTTCGTGGTCGACGAGGCGGAGGTCGTGTGGTGGGGCACCTGCCCCGCCTGCGCGACGACCCCTCCCACCACCGCAGTTCCCACCCCAGCCGGAAGGACGCCATGAGCGACACGCACGACCCCGTAGCCACGAGCCCCCAGGGGGTGGACCGCAAGGCCGAGGGCGGGTGCCCGGTCATGCACGACTCCGCCACCGCCCAGGGCGGCAGCGAGAGCGAGAACCCGGCGATCCCCTCGCCGGAGCCCCAGACCGGCGGCCGCCCGCACTCGCTCCAGGACTGGTGGCCGAACATGCTCGACCTCTCGGTCCTGCACGCCCACTCCCCCGAGAGCAACCCGCTGGGCGCCGACTTCGACTACCGCGAGGCCTTCGCCGGGCTGGACGTGGAGGCGCTGCGCGCCGACATCGTCCAGGTGCTGCGCACCTCCCAGGACTGGTGGCCGGCCGACTTCGGCCACTACGGCGGCCTCTTCATCCGCATGAGCTGGCACGCCGCGGGCACCTACCGCATCGCCGACGGCCGCGGTGGCGGTGGTGAGGGCGGGCAGCGCTTCGCCCCGCTGAACAGCTGGCCGGACAACGCGAACCTCGACAAGGCCCGCCGGCTGCTGCTGCCGGTCAAGCAGAAGTACAGCCGCCAGCTCTCCTGGGCCGACCTGCTGGTGCTCGCCGGCAACGTCGCGCACGACGACATGGGCCTGAAGACCTTCGGCTTCGCGTTCGGCCGCGAGGACTCGTGGCAGCCGCAGGAGGTCTTCTGGGGCCCGGAGGACACCTGGCTCGG
>JASKZT010000022.1 GCA_030145965.1 Ornithinimicrobium sp. | reverse complement strand
CCCTTCCGCTTCGTGGAGCTGGCCCAGGAGATCAACACCCAGATGCCGGCCTACGTGGTCTCGCGGGTGCAGGACCTGCTCAACACCGCGGGCAAGCCGCTCAAGGGCTCCACGGTGCTGCTGCTGGGCGTGACGTACAAGCCGAACATCGCCGACCAGCGCGAGTCCCCGGCGGTGCCGCTGGCCAAGAACCTGCTGGCCAAGGGCGCGGTCGTGCAGTACCACGACCCGCACGTGGAGCAGTGGCGCGCGGTGCCGGACGCGCAGCGTGTCGACGACGCGGCCGCCGCCGCCGGCCAGGCCGACCTGACCGTGCTCGTGCAGGACCACCGCGAGTACGATCTGGCCGCGCTCACCGCGGCCGCCACGGTCTTCTTCGACACCCGCGGCAAGACCGAGGCAGGGGAAAGGGTCCACCGGCTGTGACTGCTCTCGCCCAGGGCGGTCCAGACCTGCCGGACGACGACGCGGCCCTCCTGGCGGAGCGACACGGACTCAGGCCGGTCGGGAGGCGGCCGTCCCTGCCGGAGTACGTGCGGGACGTCTGGCGCCATCGCCACCTGATGTGGGCCATGGCCAAGGGGGAGATGACCAGCCAGCACCAGGACAACTACCTCGGCATGCTGTGGTCGATCATCACCCCCCTGCTGCTCGGGCTCACCTACTTCCTCGTCTTCGGCCTGCTCCTGAACACGCGCAGGGGGATCGACAACTTCGTCATCTTCCTGATGATCGGGATCTTCAGCTTCTCGCTCCTGTCCACCGCCCTGGCCGCAGGGGGGAAGTCGCTGAACAGCCGGCGGGCCCTGATGAGGGCGATGCACTTCCCGCGGGTGCTGATCCCGATCACGACCGTGGTCGGTGCCTTCGTCCAGCAGCTACCGGCCTTCCTCGTGCTTCTGCTCATCGCGGTCGTCCAGGGTGAGCCGGTCCGGGCGAGCTGGTTGCTGTACCCGGTCAGCCTGATCATCGTGACGGCCATCGGGCTGGGGATCGCGATGCTGCTCGCCCCGTTGATCCACAGCGTCCGGGACCTGGGGAACCTGCTCCCGGTCGCCGTCGGGTTCCTGAGGTACATGTCGGGCGTCTTCTTCTCCATCGGCGGGCAGATGTCGCGCTTCGAGGACGCGTCGCCCGTCCTGCAGGTCGTCCTCGAGTACCAGCCTTTCGCGGTGGCGATGACGATCGTCCGTGAGACCTTGATGGCCGAGAACGACCTGCGCTGGGACACCTGGCTCGTGGCCGCGGGGTGGGCGGTCGTGTTCTCCGTCGGCGGATTCATCCTCTTCTGGCGTGGGGAGGGGCGGTATGGGCGCGAGTGAGGAGCGAGTCCCCTCGGTGATCGCCGCGCACGTCGACATCACCTACCGCGTGTACGGCCAGGGTGGGAGCAAGGAACCTGCCGACGAGGACGCCGTCAGCGTGCTGAAGCGCCTGCTCGCCACCCGGGGCAACGTCAGCGGCGTGGGCATGCGCGAGGTGAGGGCCGTCCGGGACGTCTCCTTCGTCGCCTACCGGGGTGAGGCCATCGGGATCGTCGGGCGCAACGGCTCCGGCAAGTCGACCCTGCTGCGTTCCATCGCCGGCATGGTGCCGCCCACGAGCGGGCAGATCTGGATCAACGGGACCTCGCTCCTCCTGGGTGTCGGAGCCATGCTCATGCCGAGGCTGACCGGCCGGCAGAACATCGAGATCGGCTGCCTGGCGCTGGGGATGTCCCCCCTCGAGGTCAGGACCCGGATGCAGGAGATCATCGACTTCGCCGACATCGGCCAGTTCATCGACATGCCGATGAGCACGTACTCCAGCGGGATGGGCGCACGGTTGCGGTTCGCCATCTCGACCGCTGTCGTCCCTGACGTCCTCGTCGTCGACGAGGCGCTGGCGACGGGGGACGCGGAGTTCAAGCACAGGGCGGACGAGAGGATCGACCAGATCCGCGAGAAGGCGGGCACCATCTTCATGGTCAGCCACAGCGAGTCGGCGATCCGCAACACGTGCGACCGCGCGCTGTGGATGGACAAGGGCCAGATCGTCATGGACGGGACGGTCCACGACGTCGTGGAGGCCTACTCCGACATGTACGGCAAGAAGCGACGCAAGAGGGAGCGCGGCGCGCCTGACCGGGGCCCGGGCTGATGCGTCGGCGCGCACTCGTCGTGACCGTGGTCCACCATCCGCTCGATGCGCGGATCCACCGTCGTCAGGTGGCCGCACTCCTGCAGGACGGTTGGAGCGTGACGTATGCGGCGCCCTGGACTGCCTACGGGCTTGACCCCCACGACCACGAGTCCGCGGCGCTGACTCTCGTCGACCTTCCGCGAGCGCGTGCTGCCCGTCGGTTACGCGCCATCCGGGCAGCCGGGGGGGCGATCAGGCGTCTGGCCGGAGAGCACGACGTGGTGGTGGTCCACGACCCCGAGCTCGTCCTGGCAGCGAGAGCCAGCCGGCGACCGGTCGTCTGGGACGTGCACGAGGACACGGCCGCTGCCGTGGAGGTCAGGTCGTGGATCCCGGGCTGGCTCAGAGCTCCGGCGGCCTGGGCCGTGCGGCGGGTCGAGCTCTGGGCGGAGCGGCGGTACCACCTGCTGCTGGCCGACCACGAGTACGCACGACGTTTCCGGGGACGGCACCCGGTCGTGCCCAACGGCACGGAGGTTCCCTCCCTGCCGGCACCGGGCCCTCTACCCGTGGCGGGCCGCTACCGCGTCGTCTACCTCGGGAGCGTCACGATGGAGCGCGGTGCCCAGGAGATGGTCGCCGTCGCGGCGCGCCTGCGGGACACCGTGCGGGTGGAGATCATCGGTCCGGCCCACGGAGCGGCAAGGGCGGTCCTGGAGGAGGCGGTAGGTCAGGGCCTAGTGGACTGGCACGGTTTCGTCCCGAGCGAGCGGGCCACGACGCTGCTCGACGGAGCGCTGGCGGGGTTGTGCCTGCTCCACGACGAGGCGAACTTCCGTCCGAGCCTGTCCACCAAGGTCGTGGACTACCTGGCTCGGGGCGTTCCTGCCGTGGCGACGCCGTTGCCCTCGCAGCGCGTCCTCCTCGACGAGAGCGGGGGAGGCAGGATCGTAGGTTTCTCGGACGTCGACGCCGTGGTCGACGTCCTGCAGGAGTGGATCGCCGATCCGGCACGAGCCAGGGCAGCGGGTGCTCGCGGGCACCGGTACGTGCAGGAGCACCACAACTGGACCCGGCAGGCGCGGTCGTTCGTGGCGGACCTGCGCAAGATCGCGGACGGCCGCGACTAGGATGGCTTGGTGACGACTCCCACCGCTCGCCGTCTGGTCATCGCCTACTGCTTCGTCCCGTACGTGGACACCTCAGGCACCGTGGCCGCCAAGCGGGTGTGTCTGCGTGGTGAGCCGGTCGACGTCATCCAGAACGAGATGGGGCGCATCCGTTCCACCGATCCTGGGTTGGACCTGGTGGCGGACGGCCAGATCCGCAGGCGGTCGGTGCTGCCGACGAGGACCTACTTCTCCAGCTGGATCTCCATCGAGGAGTGGTGCGCCGGGGGGCTGGAGCAGGTCGAGGCGTGGAGAGAGGAGTCCGTCGCCGCCGCCGAGGTGCTGCCGCACGGCCTGCCGTGGTCGACGATGTACTCAAGGTCGCACTTCGTCGCATCCCACTTCCTCGCCGCCCTGCTGAAGATCGACAACCCGGACCTGCGCTGGGAGGCAGAGTTCTCGGACCCGTGCTCGGCGGACGCGACCGGAGCTCCGCGGTACGCCCCGATGACCGAGGGCTCTGCCCTGTGGGAGCGGTTCCGCACCGTGCTGGAGGACGCCGGTTGGACGCCGCCCGCCAGCGACAACGTCTTCGAGTGGGCCGAGGTGCTCGTCTACGCCCTGGCGGACGAGATCATGTTCACGAACGCCAACCAGGCCGAGTACATGGCGGGCCGCTGCCACGACCCCCGCCTCGCCGACCGGCTCCGGGAGCGGACGGTGCCTACCCACCACCCCATGCTTCCGCAGAAGTTCTACACGATGGACGAGGCGCCCGTCGAGCTTGCACCGGACGCGCTGCACATCGCCTACTTCGGCAACTTCTACGGCAAGCAGAGCCCGATCGCCGCCGTCGAGGGGATGGCGCTGCTCGAGCCTCACGTGCGGGCTAGGCTCCGGCTGCACATCTTCACCCAGCCCACCGACCGGCTCACGGCCCACGTGCAGGCGCTGGGGCTGGGGGACTGCGTCAAGGTGGAGGGGTTTCTGCCCTTCCTTCAGTTCCTGGAGGCCGCACGCCGCATGGACGTGCTGCTCGTGGTCGACTACCCGCTGCCGCGCGACGCGGAGAAGAACCCGTTCCTGCTGTCGAAGTGGGGTGACTACCGGGGGAGCGGAACCCCGGTCTGGGGGATGCTCGAGGAGACCAGCATCCTGTCGTCCACCGACGACCCGGCCCTGCAGTTCCGCACGCCGGTCGGGCACGCGACCGCGGCGGCGCAGCTGATGTCCCGCCTGGCACCGCGACACCGCGGGCCAGGCGGGACATCAGCTGCGCCGCCGC
>JASKZT010000013.1 GCA_030145965.1 Ornithinimicrobium sp. | reverse complement strand
TCCAGGCGGTCGCCCGCTGGTCCAGCCGCAGCCGCACCGGCTCCCCGACCGCGTGGACGGGCTCCTCAGCCTGGGCCGCGACCATCCCGAGACCGTCGACCTCCACCTCCAGCTGCACGGAGTCGGAGACGGACACGGCCCGCCGCACGACACCTTCCACCCCACCGTGCCGGTCGGCCCGCAGGGCGCTGCGGCGCAGGGCGAGGGTCCCGTCGCCGCTCTCCCCCGGCGCCAGGACCCTCGCCTGCGCGGCGGAGAGGAAGGACTCGTAGCCGATGAACTCGGCCACCTCCCGCGAGACCGGCACCCGCCACACGTCGACGGTGTCGCCCTCCTGGGCGATGCGGCCGTCGAGCATGACCGCCATCCGGTCGGCGACGGTGAAGGCCTCGTCGTGGTCGTGGGTCACCATGACCGCCGTCGTGCCGGTCTCGACGAGGATCTCGCGCAGGTCGCCGGCCAGCCGGTCGCGCAGCGAGCGGTCGAGCGCTGATAGCGGCTCGTCGAGCAGGAGCAGGGCCGGCTCGGCCGCGAGCGAGCGGGCCAGGGCCACCCGCTGCTGCTCCCCGCCGGAGAGGGTGGTGGGGCGGCGGTCGGCATACCCCGGCAGACCGACGAGCTCGAGCAGCTCGGCGACCCGCTGCGCCCGCGCGACCCGTCCGACCCGGCGCAGGCGCAGGGGGTAGGCGATGTTCTGCGCCACGGAGGCCTGGGCGAAGAGCTGACCGTCCTGGAACATCAGGGCGAAGCCGCGCTCGTGCGTCGGCACGCCCGCGAGGTCGCGGCCGCCCCAGGCGACCGAGCCGGCGTCGAGCGTCTCCAGGCCGGCGACGGCACGCAGCAGCGTCGACTTGCCGCAGCCCGAGGGCCCGAGGACGGCGAGCACCGACCCCTGCTCGAGCGTGGTCGAGACGTCGTCGACGGCGGTGGTGGCGCCGAAGCGCACGGTCACGTCCTGGAGCTGCAGCACGTCCATCTCCTCCTAGAAGGTCCCGACCGAGCCGACGCGCAGCCGCTCGACGACACCCATGACGGTCACCGTCACGGCCGCGAGCACCACGCTGGCGGCCAGCGCCATCCCGAGGTGCTCGGCGCCGGGCCGGGAGATCAGCTGGTAGATGACGACCGGCACGGTCGGCCGGTCGGGGCGGGCGAGGAAGACGGTCGCGCCGAACTCCCCGAGCGCCACGGCGAAGGCGAAGCCGGTGGCGGCCAGCACCGGGCGGGCCAGGACCGGCGCCTCGGCCGTCCACGCCGCGCGCCAGGGCCCCGCCCCCAGCGCCGACGCCGCCTCCCGCTGGCGCGGGTCGACCGAGCGCAGCACCGGGGCCAGCGTGCGCACGACGAGGGGCAACGCCACCATCGCCTGGGCGATCGGCACGAGGATCGGCGTGGAGCGCAGGTCCAGCGGCGGGCGGTCCAGGGTGATGAGGAAGCCGAAGCCGACCGTCACCGCGGAGATGCCCAGCGGCAGCATGAAGGCCCCGTCGAAGGTCGCGACGACGCGCGACCACGACCGCGAGCGCGGTCGGCGGGAGACGACGAGGGCGACGACCAGGCCCAGCACCATGGCCAGGACCGTGGCGTCGACGGCGGTCCGCAGGGAGTTGACGACCGCCTCGGTGACGCTGACGCGCAGCACCGGCGTCGAGGAGGGGTCGGTCAGCGCGCGGTAGTTCTCCAGGGTCCACTCCCCGCTGCGCCGCAGCGACCGCACGACGAGGGTGGCGACGGGCAGGAGCACGAACGCCACGGCCAGCGCCGTCACGGCCAGCGCCGGCACGTCGTGACGTCGCGGTCGCCGTGCGGCCGCCCTCGCCCCGACCCGGCGGAGGCTCTGCTCGCGCGACCGCCGGGTCCGTGCGGCGATCGCGAGCATGACCACGACGGCCGCGAGCTGGAGCACCGAGAGCACGGCCGCACCCTGCAGGTCCAGGAACTGCGTGGTGAGCAGGTAGATCTCGGTCTCGATCGTGCCGTAGCGCAGGCCGCCGAGGGTGAGCACGACCCCGAAGGCGGTGGAGCAGAAGAGGAAGACCAGGGTCGCGGCGGACACGACGGCCGGGGCGAGGGCCGGGAGGGTGACGGTGCGCCATACCTGCCAGGGCGAGGCGCCGAGGGCGGCGGCGGACTCCTCCGCGCGGCGGTCCAGCCCTTCCCACAGCCCGCCGACGGTGCGCACGACGACGGCGAGGTTGAAGAAGGTGAACGCCATGAGGATCGGCACCCACGTGCCGTCCCACCCGAGCCCACCGAGCGGCCCGCCGGAGGACAGCAGCGAGCGGAACATCACGCCCACCACGACCGTGGGCAGCACGAACGGCATGACGATGAGCGCGCGCAGCAGCCCCCGGCCCGGGAAGCGCAGCCGGTAGAGCGCGAAGGCGACCGGCAGGCCGAGGGCGAGCGTCAGGGCCGTGCCGGCCAGCGCGCTCCAGAGGGTGAACCACAGCACCCGCAGCGTCCGGGCCCGGCCGAGGACGTCGGGTATGCCGGACAGGTCGAGCGAGCCGTCGGGCAGGAAGCCCCTGGCCAGCATCCCGCCGACCGGCAGCGCGAAGAAGACGGCGAGGAAGGCGATCGGCACCAGGGCCGCGGCGCCGAGGACGACGCCGGGGCCGGTCAGCCGCGCAGGGCGGTAGGTCATGTCGACTTCCTTCGCCGGTGCTAGCCGGAGCAGGTTCGGAGGGTCTGCGACTGATCGCACTCTCAGCGCCCGTGGCGCTCCCCTGTCGGGTGTTCGTCGTGCCAGCCTACCGGTCGGCCTCTGTAGCCTGAGCCGGTGGACACAGTGATCGTGGGGGCCGGAGGACACGGGCGAGACGTGCTGGTCGCTCTCCGCGCGCACGACAGTGAGAGGTTCGGTTCCAGGTCCTTCATCGGTTTCGTCGACGACGGTGCGCCACGGACCGATCGTCTGGAGCGTCTCGGCGCGCCCTTCCTCGGCACGACGTCCGACCTGGCCGGGTACGCGGGGGCCGGCTTCGTCGTCGGGGTAGGCGACCCGCACGTCCGCGAGCTGCTCGCCGAGCGCGCGACGCAGGCCGGCCTCGTCCCTGTCACCGTGGTGCACCAGCAGGCGACAGTCGGCGATGACGTCGTCCTCGGCGACGGCACCGTCCTGTGCGCCGGCGCCCGGGTCACGACGAACGTCCGCGCCGGGACCCACGTGCACCTCAACATCAACGCCACCGTCGCCCACGACGTCGAGCTGGGCGACTACGCGACCCTCAACCCTCAGGCAGCGGTCTCCGGCGACGTGCTCGTCGGTGCCTACGTCACGGTCGGCACAGGCGCGGCGATCCGGCAGGGCCTCTCCATCGGCGACGGCGCCGTCATCGGGGCAGGAGCCGCAGTCGTCACGGACGTCCTGGCGAGGACCACGTACGTCGGGGTGCCCGCCCGGCCGCTCAGGCCGAGGTGACAGGCGCGCCGGCCGGGGCCGCCGAGCCGGTGAAGCGCGTCATGGTGGCCTGACCGTCCGCCGAGATGCCGTCTCGTCTGAGCGCGGTGACGACCGTGCGCAGGATGATCTGCAGGTCCCCGCGCACCGACCACGAGTCGACGTAGGCCACGTCCAGCCGGAACCGGTCCTCCCAGGAGAGCCCGTTGCGACCGGACACCTGCGCCAGCCCGGTCAGGCCCGGCCGCACCTCGTGCCGCCGCGCCTGCTCCTCCGTATAGAGGGGGAGGTAGTCGACGAGCAGGGGCCGCGGCCCGACCAGGGACATGTCCCCCCTGAGCACGTTCAGCAGGGCGGGCAGCTCGTCGATGCTGGTGCTGCGGAGGAACTGCCCCGTTCGCGTCAACCGGTCCTCGTCGGACACAAGACCTTTCGAGGGGTCCACGTCCTTCATCGTGCGGAACTTGACCATCTCGAACACCTCGCCCCGCAGACCGGGGCGGCGCTGCCGGAACAGCACAGGCCTGCCCATCGTCAGGCGGACCGCCACCGCGGCCCCCAGCTGCAGGGGAGCGGTCACCCCGAGCCCCACGGCTGCCAGGGCGATGTCCATCCCGCGCTTGACCCGTCGCTCGTCCACGGCTGCGATTGTGCCAAGGGCCGTGACGAGGGCGGCGCCCGACCCCGTCAGCCCGTCGCGATGTCGGCCCACTCGCGCAGCCAGGTCTCGCGCTCGGCCTCGATCTGGCGCGGGGGGACGACGATCGGCTGCTCGGCCAGCGGGGCCCACTGCGCCCACAGCTCGGGCAGCGCGACCTCGTCGCTGACGGGGTACATGTACATGTTTTCCGGGATCGACGCCTGGACCTCCGCGCTGACCAACCAGTCGAGGACGGCCTGCGCACCCTCGGGGTTGGCGGCGCCCTCGAGCACGCCGGCGTACTCCACCTGCCGGAAGCAGGTGTCGAGCAGGGCGCTCGTGGTCGGCTCCCACGCGCCCTCGGCGATCGTGAAGGGCGGGCTGGAGGCGTAGGACAGCACGATCGGCCGGTCGCCGTCGCCGCCGCCGGCGGTGAAGTCGACGGTGTAGGCGTCGCTCCACCCGCTGGTCACCTTGGCGCCGTTGGCCATGAGGTCCTCCCAGTAACCCTGCCACTCGCCGGGACCGAACTCCCCGATCGTGGCGAGGAGGAAGGACATGCCGGGGCTGGAGGTGGTGGCACCAGGGGTGACGAAGAGGTCCTCGTACTCCGGCTCGGTGAGGTCGCGCAGCGTCTGCGGCGGGGCGATGCCGTTGTTGGCGAACCAGACGTTATCGATGTTGACGCACACGTCGCCGTAGTCGACCGGGGTGAGGTAGGCCGCCTCGGCGTCCTCGAGCGCGTGCTCCTCGGCCGAGCCCGGGAGGGTCTGCGGCGTGTAGGCCGCCAGGACCTCCTCGCCGACGGCACGGCTGGCGAAGGTGTTGTCGATGCCGAAGACGGCGTCGGCGACGGGGCGCCCGGCGGTGAGGACCAGCTGGTTGGTCAGCTCCCCGGCGTCGCCGGAGAGCTGGATCTGCAGGTCGTAGCCGGACTCGGCCTCGAACTGCGCGACGAGCTCGTCGGGGACGTTGAAGGAGTCGTGGGTGACGAGCACCACGGTGCCGGGGTCGCTGGGCGGCGCCGCCTCCTCGGTCGTCTCGGCGTCGTCGTCGCTTCCGGCGCTGTCGCCGTCCGCCGTGGTCTCGGCGCCCTCGTCGTTCACGGCGGCGGGCGTCGTCGCCGCCGGGTCGTCGTTGCCCGCGAGCGTGCAGGCGCTGAGCGGAAGGGTGATCGCGGTGGCCAGTGCGAGTGCACGGGTGGTCGTCATGTCGTCTCCTGTCGACTTCCTTCGCCGGTGCTAACCGGTGCAGGTTCGAGGGTCTGCGGCCGGGTGCCGCACTCTCAGCGCCTCGTGGCGCTCCCCTGTCGTTTCCGCTCATCACGCTAGCAGTGCCTGTGGCAGGATCCATCGCATGGGTACTCTCGTCGCCAAGCTCGTCACCACCGGTGCAGCGATCGCCGCCGGCATCGTCGCCAACAAGACGACCAACTCCACCTGGAAGTTCGTCACCGGCAGCGACTCGCCGCAGAACCCCGAGGACCCCGACATCGACCTCAAGGAAGCGATCGCCTTCGCAGTGCTCTCCGGCGTCATCGTCGGCCTGGCTCGCATGCTCGCCAACCGCCAGGCCACGCGTCTCGTGGCCAAGGGCAGCAAGAAGAGCCCCGAGAGCGTGGC
>JASKZT010000002.1 GCA_030145965.1 Ornithinimicrobium sp. | reverse complement strand
CCGACCTCCAGCCCCACGACCTTGTCGATCTCGGAGTCCTTGGCGGTGAGCATGATGACCGGCACGCTGGAGCGCTGGCGCATGCTGCGCAGCACGTCCACCCCGGAGAGCCCGGGGAGCATGAGGTCGAGCAGCACGAGGTCGGCGCCGCTGCGCTCGAACTCGGCGAGGGCGTCAGGTCCGGTCGCGGCGACGGCCACGTCGTAGCCCTCCCGCTCGAGGAGGTAGGACAAGGGGTCGGAGAAGGACTCCTCGTCCTCGACCACGAGGATGCGGGTCATGGGTGCTCGCCTTTCCCTGGGGCTGAGGGGGTGCTGGACGCCTCCGATGGTAGGGCGTCCCGGTGGGCGGGATCGGCCATCCTCGACGGCTGGCCGGGTCGGTGCGGCGCGAGCGCGCCGACGGGCAGGCCGTCGTCGGGTGCCGCGGGCAGGCGGATCGTGAAGGTGGACCCCTCGCCCTCCTGGCTCCAGACCGTCACCTCGCCGCCGTGGTTGTCGCAGATGTGCTTGACGATCGAGAGCCCCAGCCCGGTGCCTCCGGTGCTGCGCGAGCGGGCGGCGTCGACGCGGTAGAAGCGCTCGAAGATGCGGTCCTGGTCCTTGGCCGGGATGCCGCGGCCCTGGTCGGCGACCGCCACCTCGACGAGGTCGCCGCGGCGCCGGGTCACGACGCTGACGCGGGTGCCGTCCTCGGAGTAGGAGATCGCGTTGGTGATGAGGTTGCGGATCGCGGTGGTGAGCAGCTCGGGGTCGCCGTAGACGCGCACAAGCGCGCGGTCCTGGGTGGCGACGGCCACCATGTCGCGGTGCCCCGCGAGGACGTGGGTGTGGTCGACCGCCTCCTCGGCGCAGGCGGCGACGTCGACGACGACCATGTCGGCGAGGGAGTCGCTGGCCTGCAGGCGGGAGAGGTCGACGATCTCGCTGACGAGGCGGGTGAGCCGCTCGGTCTCGACCTTCATCCGGCCGGCGAAGCGCGCGACGGCCTCGGGGTCGTCGGCGGCGCCCTGGACGGCCTCGGCGAGCAGCGACAGGCCCCCGACGGGCGTCTTGAGCTCGTGGCTGACGTTGACGACGAAGTCGCGCCGCACCTCCTCCACGCGGCGGGCCTGGGTGCGGTCGTCGACGAGGACGAGGACCAGGTCGGCGTCGATCCGGGCCACCCGTGCACCCAGCACCAGACGGCCCTCGCCGAGCGGGCCCCGGGCGATCTCGAACTGGCGCTCGCGCGTCATCCCGTCGCGCAGCACCGACTCGACCAGCTCGACCAGCTCGCGCCGGACGAGGTGCTCGCCCCGCACGAGGCCGAAGGGGACGACCGACTCGCTCATGAGCCGCACCCGGGCGGACCGGTCGAGCACGATGCCCCCGGAGCGCAGGACCGCGAGCACGTGCCCGACCCCCTCGGGCACGACCACCTGCTCCGCGGCGGGCCGGGGCGCCTCGGCGCCCTGGGCACGGCGGCGCTCCGGCCCCAGCCAGAGGAGGGAGAGGACGGCGGTGAGGGTGATGCCGACGAGGGCGCCGAGCACGGCCGCGGTCACGGGGTCCACGTGGACCAGGGTAGGGCCCGCCGTCGACCGGCAGGCAGGCCGGGTTCACCGACCGGTCGTAGGCTGTTCATGCCGAGGTGCGAGGCTACGCACGGGTCCGGCGGACCCGTGAGCCTACCGAGAGAGGGTGATGTGAGGTGCGCAGTCTGTTCCACGACGAGCTCGACTTCATCTCCGACCAGCTGGTGCAGATGAGCCGGATGGCGGGGGAGGCCCTGGAGAAGGCCACGAGGGCGCTGCTCGAGGCAGACCTGACCCTGGCCGAGGAGGTCATCACCGACGACGACCAGATCGACGCCGTCCGGCGCGACCTGGAGAACCGCGCCATCGACGCGCTGGCCCGCCAGCAGCCGGTCGCCACAGACCTGCGCCAGCTCGTCACCGCGCTGCGCATGAGCTCGGACCTGGAGCGCTCGGGCGACCTCGCCCGCCACGTGGCCAAGCTGGCGCGCATGCGCTACCCGGACGTCGCGGTGCCGGAGGACCTGCGCCAGACCGTCGGGGAGATGGCCGAGCTGGCCCACCAGATGATCGTGCGGGCGGGCGAGGTCGTCGCCGCCAACGACCCGCGCGGCGCCGCCGAGCTGCAGTCGCGCGACGACGGGATGGACCTGCTCCACCGCGAGCTGCTGCGGATGCTGCTCGACCCCGAGCCCGGCCGCGACACGGTCGAGGCCGTCGACATGGCCCTGCTGGGTCGCTACTACGAGCGGTTCGCCGACCACGCCGTCTCCGTCGCCATCCGCGTCGTCTTCCTGGTCACCGGCAGCTGGCACGACGCGCAGGTGCCGCTGTCCGACGCCGGCCGGCTGCACCGCGCGGAGCCCTGAGACGCGGCCGCGCCCGGCTGGTGGCGCGGCATACCCGCAGGACGCGAGAGCGCCGGTGCCCCCTGAGGGCACCGGCGCTCTGCCGTTCGTCGGAGGGGGAGCCTCAGTGGTCCTCGTCGTCGGTGTGGACGGGCTCCACCGTGCCGCCGGCGTCGTCGGCGAACTGCTCGTAGTGACCCTGGGGAAGCAGCACCGGGGCGTTGCCGACCAGCGTGTCCTGGCCGTCGGCGGAGATGCGCACCTCGACGCTCTGGCCGGTGGGCGCCTCCAGGGCCGGCAGGACCAGGCGCTCGCCGGCGGTGCCGTCGGCCTGGGTGCCGTCGAGGCGGGTGCTCCGGCCCGGCGCGAGCTCGACCGCGGGGGTGAGCTCCTGGCCGGCCACGCTGACGGTGGCCGTCACCGGCTCGTCGCCGGAGTTGATGACCGAGCCGAGGACGACCGCCGGGGCGCCGTCACCATGGCTGATGACGAGCAGGTCCCGCACGTCGAGGACGTCACCGTCGAGCTCGATGCCGTCGGCCGGTGCATAGCGCTCCATCGTGATCGCCGGGTTGGTGATCTGGCAGCCGGAGAGCACCAGGGCACCCACGGCGGCGGCGATGAGGGTCGTCGCGCGGCGGCGCGTGCGGAGAGAGCGTGCGGTCATCACGGGGCACAGCCTAGCCGCTGGCCTCCGACGAGGTCCGGCCACCCGGTGCGGTCTGCTCTCCGGCGGGGGTCCCGAACCCGCCGTGACCTGCGCGTCCGGTCCTGCCGAGCTCGCGCCCGGGCCCTCTCACGAGGTGGTCGATGCATACTTGCCGCCATTTGACAAGTCCCTGACCTGCACAAATGTCACGGATGGAATTCCGTGGGGCACCATCTGCGTGGTATTCTGGGACTCCGCGAAAGGGGCTTACTCACAATGACGTTCAAGGTCGGCGAGACGGTCGTGTACCCGCATCACGGAGCCGCTCTCATCGAAGAGATGAAGACACGGACCATCAAGGGCGAGGAGAAGCTCTACCTGAAGCTCAAGGTAGCTCAGGGCGATCTCACCATCGAGGTACCCGCGGAGAACTGCGACCTCGTCGGTGTGCGCGACGTCGTCGGCAAGGAGGGCCTGGACAAGGTCTTCTCCGTGCTCCGCGCCGAGCACACCGAGGAGCCGACCAACTGGTCGCGCCGCTACAAGGCCAACCTCGAGAAGCTCGCCTCCGGTGACGTCATCAAGGTCGCCGAGGTCGTCCGCGACCTGTGGCGCCGGGACAAGGACCGTGGCCTGTCCACGGGCGAGAAGCGCCTGCTGAGCAAGGCCCGCCAGATCCTCGTCTCCGAGCTCGCGCTCGCCGAGAAGACCAACGAGGACACCGCCGAGGCCACCCTCGACGAGGTCCTCGCCTCCTGAGCACGACGACAGACCGGCCAGGCGGCACCACGGTGCCCCGGGCCGCTCTCGTGCTCGTGGCCGCAGGCCGGGGCGAACGCCTCGGGGCCGGGCGGCCCAAGGCACTCGTCGAGGTCGGACACGGTCCCCGTGCGGCTCCGGTGGTCGTCCACGCCCTGCGCACGGCGCTGCGCTGCCGGTCGCTGAGCGCCGTCGTCGTCGTGGCGCCGCCGGACCCCGAGAGCACGAGACTGCTGGCGGCCGCCGTCGCCACCGTCGAGGTCCCTGACGGGGTGGCCCTCGAGGTCGTCCCCGGGGGTGCCGAGCGCTCCCGCTCGGTGGCCCACGGCCTACGTGCCCTGCCGCCCGACGTGGATGTCGTCCTCGTGCACGACGCCGCCCGCGCGCTCACCCCGGTCGAGGTCTTCGACCGGGTCGTCGCCGCGGTGGAGGGCGGTCACGACGCCGTCACGCCCGCGGTGCCGGTGACCGACACGGTCAAGCAGGTGGTCGCCCTCGAGGGGGACGGAGCCGGTGCACGTGGGGCGACGGAGCGGGTCGTCACGACGCTCGACCGCTCGGTGCTGCGGGCCGTGCAGACCCCGCAGGGCTTCCGCAGGGCCACGCTCGAGCGGGCCCACGCGCAGGTGCGGCACGCCGTCACCGACGACTGCGGGATGGTGGAGGCGCTGGGCGGCACGGTCGCCGTCGTCGCCGGCTCCGCCCGCGCGCTGAAGATCACGACCGCCCCCGACCTCGCCGTCGCCGCGGCGTGGCTGGCGGAGGAGGACGCGGCCGCGGCGTCCGCGCCCGCGCGGTCCGCGGTGCCGGTGCCGGTGCCGGTGCTCGTCGTCCTCGCCGGGCTGCCCGGCGTCGGCAAGACCACCCTGGCCAGGGCGCTGTGCCGCCGGTGGGGCGCGGCGCACCTGCGCGTCGACACCGTCGAGCAGGGGCTGGTCCGGGGCGGGCTGGACCCGGGTCGGCTGCACGCCGAGGGGTACGGCGCGACCTACGCCGTCGCCGCCGACCAGCTCGCCGTGGGCCTGTCCGTCGTCGCGGACATGGTCAACGACGTGCCCGAGGCGCGGCAGGGATGGGACGCCGTGGCCGAGGCGGCCGGCGTGCGGCAGGTGCGGGTGCTCGTCGAGTGCTCCGACGCCGACGTGCACCGCCACCGCGTCGAGGACCGCGTCGCCGACCTCGAGGGGCACCGCCTGCCCGGCTGGCAGGACGTCCTCGCCCGCGACGTCGCACCCTGGCCCGAGGCCGACGTCCGCGTCGACACCGCCCGGCTCTCCCTCGAGGAGACCGTCACCCTGGTCGAGGAGGCCTGCCGATGACCGTGCTGCCCCGGACCGGGATCGGTGTCGACATCCACGGCTGGGCGCCCGAGGGCGACGACCGCGCGCTCTGGCTCGGCTGCCTGGAGTGGCCGGGGGAGCGGGGCATCGAGGGCCACAGCGACGGTGACGTCGCCGCCCACGCGGCCTGCACCGCGCTGCTCTCGGCCGCCGGGCTGGGCGACCTCGGCTCCGTCTTCGGCACCGACCGCCCCGAGATGGCCGGGGCGTCCGGCGCGCAGATGCTGGGCCACGTGCGGGGGCTGCTGGAGGCGGAGGGCTGGACGGTCGGCAACGTCGCCGTGCAGGTCGTCGCTCGCCGCCCCCGCATCGGTGCCCGCCGCGCCGAGATGGAGGCTGCCATGTCCCAGGCCCTCGGCGGCGCGCCGGTGTCGGTCAGCGCCGCCACGACCGACGGCCTCGGCTTCGTCGGCCGCGCCGAGGGCCTCGTCGGCATCGCCACCGCCCTCGTCGCCCGCACCTGAGCCCCGGGCGGGTCCCCTACCCGAGCTCCCACCCCACCGAGCTCGCACCCCACCGAGCTCGCAGCCCACCGTACGCTGTGACACATCTGTCGTCCGGGCGACAGATGTGTCACAGCGTCCGGCCGTGCTGCGGTCGGTCCGACGGCTCACGGCTGCCACGCGTCACCCGGGACGACCACGCGGCGGAGCGGGGACGACCCTGACGGCGGGCATCGGGAAGGCCGGTCCGAGCGCGACGGTCTGCCGGAGGCGGGCCAGGAACAGCGCCGGTCGGGTGTAGAGCGTCCAGGGCGAGACGCCGAGGACGCGGGCGCCGGCCGCCGCGTAGGCGGAGTCCCTCTCCACGGTGCGGGCCCAGCGGTCGCCACCCCGGTCGTCGAACCCCTGGTGGTGCTGGCGGGAGTGCACCTGGAGGACCACTCCCAGGGAGGGGAGGTAGCCGTCGGGACAGCCGATCAGCCGTCCGTCGCGCTCGTCGAGGAGGCCGACGTTGGTCAGCAGCTCGGGCAGGTCGCCCGCCCCGTCGAAGATCGTGCGCAGGGCCACCTCGGGACGGGACCACGCGCCCCCGCGGAACGCCTCCAGCCCCTGGTGGGCCGCCGCGACCCGCGCCTGCGGTCGCTGCCACAGCTCGAGCTGCAGCTGCTCCGGCGTCGCGAGCCCGCGCTGCAGGACCGCGATCGTCCACGCCTCGACGTCGGCGGGGCCCGGGCTCTCGTAGGCGGCGGCGTCGGCGAGCGCCCGGCCGGCGGGAGCGATCCTCACGACCCCCGGGCCTGGGACGGGTGCCACGGGGCGCCAGGACCTGACGACCCGTACGGCGGGCCGGGCGCGGGCACGACCCGTCTGCGGGACGACGAAGAGGGCTCGCCGAGCCGGTGGCACCGGCAGACCGTGCTGCCGCAGGGCCGCCGTCCCGGTCAGCACGGCCCGCCGGCCCGCCCACAGCGCTGCCGCGGTCAGCCAGGTGGTGGCGTCGAGCGGCCCGCGGTGGGGCGCGTAGACGCAGGGGAAGGGGACCTGCCAGGCCGTGGCCCGCGCGTGCCTGACCTGCGCCGCCGTCCACCCCGCGGCACGCAGCTGGGCGGCGGTGGCCAGGCCCTTCTGCCCAGCCAGCACGGGGAAGGTGGGCCGGTCGTCCATGCCGGCAGGATCGCGCGGTCGGGGCGGCGGGCGCAGCGGCGACGGCGCTCCCTGTGGACGGAGCACGGCTGAGCGCAGACGGTGTGACACATCTGTCGTCCAGGCGACAGATGTGTCACAGCGTCCGGCGAGGGGTGGGGCGGGCGGGCGACAGACGTGTCACACCGTCCGGAGAGGGGGGCGGCCGAGGGGTGCCCATCCCGGCTGGGGAGGGTGGCGCCGGACGGCATACGGTGGGTGGAGCAGCCACATCCCCGACCAGGAGGGTTCTCCCATGCCGCAGACCGTCAAGGGTGTCATCGCCCGCAGCAAGGACGCCGACGTCGAGGTCGTCGACATCGTCGTGCCCGACCCCGCCCCTGGTGAGGCCGTCGTCCGCGTCGAGGCGTGCGGCGTGTGCCACACCGACCTCCACTACCGCCAGGGCGGCATCAACGACGAGTTCCCGTTCCTGCTCGGCCACGAGGCCGCGGGCACGGTCGAGGCCGTCGGCGAGGGCGTCACCGACGTCGCGCCCGGCGACTTCGTCATCCTCAACTGGCGCGCCGTCTGCGGGT
>JASKZT010000110.1 GCA_030145965.1 Ornithinimicrobium sp. | reverse complement strand
CCGGCACCCCGACGGCGCAGGCGGCCGAGGCGGCGCTCGCCGAGGGCGCGCCCCATACCTCCGCACCGACGGGCGCCCCCGCCCAGACCCCGACCCAGGAGAGCTGATGACCGGCATCCACCGCACCACCGAGAAGAACCTCATGGTCTTCTCCGGCCGCGCGCACCCGCAGCTGGCCCAGGAGGTGGCCGCGGACCTGGGGACCCCACTCGTGCCGACGCAGGCCTACCAGTTCGCCAACAGCGAGACCTACATCCGCTTCGACGAGTCGGTCCGCGGGTGCGACGCCTTCGTCATCCAGAGCCACGTCGCGCCGGTCAACGAGTGGATCATGGAGCACCTGATCATGGTGGACGCGCTCAAGCGCGGGTCGGCCAAGCGGATCACCGTGGTCCTGCCCTTCTACGGGTATGCCCGCCAGGACAAGAAGCACCGCGGGCGCGAGCCGATCTCGGCGCGCCTCGTCGCCGACCTCTTCAAGACCGCCGGCGCCGACCGCCTCCTCGCGGTCGACCTGCACACCGCCCAGATCCAGGGCTTCTTCGACGGCCCCGTCGACCACCTCATGGCCACGCCGATCCTGTCCGACTACGTGCGCGGGAAGTACGGCGACCAGGACATGGTCGTCGTCTCCCCGGACGCTGGCCGGATCAAGGTCGCCGAGTGGTGGAGCAACAAGCTCGGCGGCGTGCCGCTGGCCTTCATCCACAAGACCCGTGACACCGAGCGGCCCAACCAGTCGGTCGCCAACCGCGTCGTCGGCGAGGTCAGCGGCCGCATGTGCATCCTCGCGGACGACATGATCGACTCCGGCGGCACGATCTGCCAGGCGGCCGACGCGCTCATGGCCGAGGGCGCGCGCGGCGTCGTCATCGCCGCGACGCACGCCATCTTCTCGGGCCCCGCGGTGGAGCGCCTGCGCGACTCCGTCGCGTGCGAGGTCGTCGTCACCAACACGCTCCCGCTGAGCCAGGAGGGGCAGGCCCTGGAGAAGATCACCCAGCTCTCCATCGCGCCGCTCATCAGCCGCGCGATCCGTGAGGTCTTCGAGGACGGGTCGGTCACCTCGATGTTCGAGGGCCGCGCCTGAGCCTCCTTCCTCCCCGGAGCGATTTCGCCCCGTCCCGACCCGGACGCTAGACTCTCGGGGTTGCCTCGGCGAGGGACACCGCACGGAGCGGTGGCCGTGATTCGACGAAGCGTGTCGTGCCCATCCGCGTGCGGTGGGCCGTGACGCCTCCGCGATGACCCGTGCCGTGTCCCGCGTCGAGGCCCGACCCAGACCGACCACCGCACAGCAAAGGCCTGACGCATGTCCGACGACATCATGATCCCCGCCGAGAAGCGCACCGAGTTCGGCAAGGGCGCCGCCCGCCGCATCCGCCGCGCCGACAAGATCCCCGCCGTCCTCTACGGCCACGGCACCGAGCCGGTCCACCTGAGCCTGCCGGGCCACGCCACGATGATGGCCCTGAAGGTGCAGAACGCGGTCCTCACCCTGGACTTCGAGGACGGCAAGCAGCTGGCCCTGGCCAAGGACGTGCAGCGCGACCCGATCAAGCGCACGATCGAGCACGTCGACCTCGTCCTCGTCCGCAAGGGCGAGAAGGTGACCGTCGACATCGCCGTCCACGTCGAGGGCGAGGCCGCCCCGGAGACCGTCGTCACGGTCGACCACGCCGCCATCACCGTCGAGGCCGAGGCCACGCACATCCCCGAGTCCCTCACCGTCTCGGTCGAGGGCCTCCAGGCCGGCTCCCAGGTCCTCGCGAGCCAGCTCGAGCTGCCCGGCGACGTCACCCTGGTCACCGACCCCGAGGCGCTCGTCGTCAACGTCACCCAGGCGATCACCGCCGAGGCGCTCGAGGCCGAGCTCGCCGAGGCCGAGGCCGAGGCCGGCATCGAGTACGACGAGCCCGAGGCCGAGGCCGACGAGACCGCCGCCGAGGGCGGCTCCGACGACGCTCCCGCCGAGGACACGACCGAGGAGTGAGCCGACCGGGGCCCACGGCCCCGTCGCACGCCTGACGCACGGCCACGTCACCCGCGGGACACCCCCGGCCGGCGTGGCCGTGCGGCATACCCAGCCCCCGCACGGCCGTCGGCCGGCGCCCCCATGCTCGAGGAGCTGACATGGACGCACCCTGGCTCGTCGTCGGTCTGGGCAACCCCGGGCCCCGCTACGCCGGCAACCGGCACAACATCGGCGCCATGGTGGTCGCCGAGCTGGCCCGTCAGGCCGGGTCGAGCCTGCGGCAGCACAAGAAGGCCCAGGCCTGGGCCGCCGAGGTGCGCCTGGGCACCGCGCCGGGCGGGCTGCCGGGCCCGCGGGCCGTCCTGGCCCAGCCCTCCACCTACATGAACGTCTCCGGCGGGCCGGTCGCCGGCCTGGCCGGCTTCTACAAGGTGCCGCTGGACCAGGTCGTCGTCGTCCACGACGAGCTCGACATCGACTTCGGCGCCGTGCGCCTCAAGCGGGGCGGCGGCGAGGGCGGGCACAACGGCCTGCGCTCGGTCAGCCAGTCGCTCGGCTCGCGCGACTACCTGCGGGTCCGCCTGGGCATCGGACGCCCGCCCGGGCGCCAGGACCCGGCCGACTACGTGCTGGCCGACTTCCCCCCGCGGGAGAAGGTCGACGTCGACCTGCTCGTCGGCGACGGGGCCGACGCGGTCCTCGAGCTCGCGCAGCTCGGCCTGGAGGCCACGCAGCAGCGCTTCCACTCCCGCTGAGGCGGTCAGGTAGGGTGGGCGTCATGCTCATCGCGCGTCGCTATCGGTTCTTCGGGTCGGCTCCGGCCGGCGCGAGCACCTGACGCGCGCACCGGAGCCGACCCCAGGCGTGGACCGTACGGTCCGCGCCTTCGCCATTCCTGGCGGGGCCCTCCGGAGCACGGGTCGCCGCCAGCCCGTAGGAGGAGCGGAACCCATGACCCCCACCCCCGCCGCGACCGGCACCCGTCGCGCCAGCACCGCCGACCTGCGCGTCCTGCGCATGGAGCCGCTGCCGAGCCCGCGCGAGGTCCGCGACGAGCTGCCCCTGCCCGACGACGCCGCCGAGCTCGTGGCCCGGTCCCGCCGCGAGGCGCAGGAGGTGCTGCGCGGCGAGGACGACCGGCTGCTCGTCGTCGTCGGCCCGTGCTCGGTGCACGACCCCGTCGCCGCGGTCGACTACGCGCACCGGCTCGCCGCCCAGGCCCGTCGGCTCGAGGACGACCTGCTCCTCGTCATGCGCGTCTACTTCGAGAAGCCGCGCACGACCACCGGGTGGAAGGGGCTGGTCAACGACCCCGACCTGGACGGGTCCTACGACATCCCCCGCGGGCTGAGGCTGGGGCGCCGGGTCCTGCTCGACGTCCTGGCCGCCGGGGTCCCGGCCGGGTGCGAGTTCCTCGAGACGACGACGCCGCAGTACCTCGCCGACACCGTGACCTACGGCGCGATCGGGGCCCGGACGGTGGAGTCGCAGGTGCACCGCCAGCTGGTCTCCGGGCTGTCGATGCCGGTCGGGCTCAAGAACGGCTCGGACGGCGACGTCCAGGTCGCGGTCGACGCCTGCGTCGCCTCGGCCGCGCACCAGACCTTCCTGGGGGTCGACGCCGACGGGCGCGGCGCGCTCGTGGAGACCACCGGCAACCCCGACGCCCACGTCATCCTGCGCGGGGGGCGCCAGGCGCCCAACCACGACGCCGCCTCCGTGACGGCGGCGGCCGGGCGGGTGGCCGCGGCCGGGCTCGACCGGCGCGTCGTCGTAGACGCCAGCCACGGCAACAGCCGCAAGGACCACGTCCGCCAGGCGGCGGTCGCGCGCGAGATCGGCGCCCAGGTGGCGGGCGGCTCGCGCGACGTCGGCGGGGTGATGCTCGAGAGCTTCCTCGTCGGCGGGCGGCAGGAGCCGGCACCCTCGGGGCTGGTCTACGGCCAGTCGGTCACCGACGCGTGCCTGGCGTGGGACACCACCGTGGAGGTGCTCGACGACCTCGCCGGGGCGGTCCGGCAGCGGCGCGCGCGCGGCTGACGCTGCGTCGGCCGCCGACGACGACGCCCCCGCCCGCGTGCTGCGGGCGGGGGCGGCATCGGCGGGCTCAGCCCTGCTGGTTCTTCAGCGCCTGCAGGCGCGCCTCGACCTCGGCGTCGGCGCCGTGGCTCTCCAGCTCGGCGAACTGGTCCTCCAGCGAGGCCGACCGGGCCTCGGCGCGGCCCTGGACGAGCGCCTCCTGCTTGCGGATGCCGTCCTCCCAGCGGGCGAGGTCGCTGCTGGGGTCCATGACGTCGATGGAGGACATCGCGTCCTGCACCTTGTTCTGGGCCTCGACGCTGCGCGCCCGGGCGACGAGGGTGCTGCGGCGGGACGTCAGGTCCTCCAGCTTGGTCTTCATCGTGACCAGCCCGGACTTGAGCTGCTCGACCGTGGCGTTCTGCTGCTGGATGGCCGGCTCGGCGCCGCGCACGTCGTTCTCATGCTGGATCTGGCGGCCCAGCGCCACCCGCGCCAGGTCGTCGAACTTGAACGCGCCGTCGGGGTCGCCCTTGGAGCGCAGGTCCTCCGCCTTGGCCGACGCGGCCGCGGCCTTGCGGCCCCACTCCGCCGACGCCTCGCGGTCGGCCTGCAGGTCCGACTCGGCCATGCGCACGTTGGCGATGGTCTGGGCCACCGCCTCCTCGGCCTCGGCGATGCTGTTGGTGTAGTCCCGGATGAGCTGGTCCAGCATCTTCTCCGGGTCCTCGGCACGGTCGAGGAGGGAGTTGATGTTGGCCCGCGTGAGCTGGCTGATGCGCCCGAGGATCGACTGCTTCTGGGTCATGTCCGGTGTCCTTTCCTTGCCCGCCGCGGTGGGCGGTCGGTGTGTGGTCGGTGTGGGTC
>JASKZT010000399.1 GCA_030145965.1 Ornithinimicrobium sp. | reverse complement strand
AATGAGCTGAAGAGAACAGGACAAGGACATGCAGCAGGACACGGAGAGAGTTTCCCCCACCACGTTCTTGCGCGCACCGAGGTCTCACGGCTGGCGGCGGGCAGCACGGCCGCTGTCGGTAGCGGCTGTCACGGCGCTGGCGCTCACCGCCTGTGGCGGTGGAGACGGCGGTGACGGCGCGGGGGCCAACGGCGAGCAGGTCGAGCTGACCGTCGCGACCTTCGCCCAGCCCGACAGCGTCAGCGAGGCGGTGACCGGTTGGTTCTACGACGAGGTGGAGGCCCGCTCGGACGGCCGCTTGACGTTCGACGTTACCCCGCCGGACTCGTTGTGCAGTGCCGCCGAGATCTCCGTGTGCGTCCAGGACGGCCGCGCCGACGTCGGCGTCACCATCCCCGACTACACCACCCAGACGTTCCCCACGGTCTCTTTGGTCAGCGTCCCGTTCATCACCGAGGACGCGCAGGCGCTGATGCAGACCCTCTACGAGGTGAACTCCGAGCACGAGGGCGCGCAGCAGGTGTGGGCCGATAACGGCATGCAGCCGATCGGTCACTTCTCCGCCGGCCGCCTCATCCTCGGCAGCGACGATCCCGTGAACTCGATCTCCGACATGGAGGGCAAGCGCTGGCGCGTGGCAGGCCCCTACCTGCAGCGCGCCGTCGATGCCGCGGGCGGCAGCAACGTGGCCCTCACCGCCCCCGAGACCTACGAGGGCATCGAACGAGGCGTCGCCGACGCCGTCGGCTTCCCGATGGACGGCGCCACCCAGTACCAGCTCATGGAGCTTCTCCCGCACTGGACCGACCCCGGGACCGGGCACTACACGACCGTCGGGATGTGGATGAACCAGGACACCTACGAAGGCCTCCCCGACGACCTGCGCCAAATCGTGGACGAGGTGACCGCGGAATTCAACGAGGGCGCCGGCATCGAACAGTTCAACGAGGTCACCCAAGGTCAGTGCGACGTGCTCCTCGAGAACGTTGAGGAGTTCGACGCGTGGGACGAAGAGGCGACGGCAGAGTGGCGTGCCGCTATCGATGAGGACCTCCTCGACCTGTGGGTCCAGGAGGCCGAAAGCAACGGCCTCCAGGACGCGGAAGGATACCTGGCTCTCTACCAGGAGAAGATGGAGGCCAACCAGAGCGGAGACACCGTTGACCCCGCCGTCGAGTGCGTCGAGCGCTTCGCCTCCCGCTGAGATGAGCACCGTCACCCGCCACTGGCACAGCACGAGAGCAGAGGACTGACATGGAGACGGCAGTTCGGTGGATCGCGGTGCCCCTCGGGGTCCTTGCGTCCCTCAGCACGATCGTCATGATGGTGGGGATCTCCCTGGAGGTGGCCTTCCGCAACCTCCAGGGACGGTCCATCCCCGGCGTGCTCGAGCTGAGCGAGACGGCTCTGGTGATCACGATCTTCTTCGGCCTGGCCTACGCCGGGCTGACGGGCGGGCACATCGCCGTGGACCTCCTCACGTCCCGGCTGCCCGAAAAGGCGGCACGGGCGTGCCTGCTCGTCGCCTGGGTACTGAGCTGCATCATCCTCGTCTGGCTCATCTACGCCACCTACGGACGGGCCGCCTCCGCCTTCGCGGGCGGCGAGATCCGGATGGGCCTGGTCAACTGGCCCCTGTGGCCGGCGAGATGGGCGATCGTCGTCGGGCTCACGTCCTTCCTCCTCGTGGCCGTGGTCAACGTCGTACGCCTGCTCCGCGGACAGCCCGTCCTGGGCGACGAGGAGCTCCACCAGATCAGAACGGGCAAGACGCCTGTCCAGAGAACGGACTGAAAGATGGCCACGACAACGATCGTCCTGCTGGTGGTGGTCATGCTCGTCGTGATGCTGGCGATCCGCATGCCGGTGGCCCTGGCGTTGGCCCTATCCGGGGCCGTGGGGCTGCTGCTGCTGCGCGACGCCGGGTACACGACGAGCATGCTGGGCGCGATCCCTTTCACGAACACCTCAACCTTCTCCCTCACGATCATCCCGATGTTCATCCTCATGGGGATGTTCGCGGTGAAGGCCAGGATCGCCGAACAGGTCTACGCCGTGGCGACGCACGCCCTGCGCCGGATCCCCGGCGGCCTCGGGGTCGCCACGGTCATGGCCTGCGCGGGGTTCGCGGCCGTGTCGGGATCCAGCATCGGCACGGCAGCGACCATGTCGCGGCTCTCGGTGAGCGAGATGCGCAAGGCCGGATACCCGGACTCCCTCGCCGGGGCCACCGTGGCCGTCGCCGGGACACTGGGCGCGCTCATCCCGCCCAGTGTCTTCCTGGTGCTCTACGCGATCATGACGGGTGAGTCCATCGCCGCGGTCCTCGCGGCGGGCATCATCCCCGGCGCCGTCTCTGTCGTGGCCTACACGACGTACATCATGCTGGCCGCCCGGTCCTTCCACCGCTCGCAGCCGCAGCTGCGGACCGAGAACCTGGAGACCGCCGTGGTCGCCGCGGCGGGCGGCTCGCACCGCGCCGGCGGGACCGCGGTCACCCCGCAGGCAGAGGGCACGTCCGCTCCCGCAGGCGGAGCCGGGGACGTGCGCATGCGGGACCTCCCGTTCCGGGGGGTCGTGCGCGTCGCGATCTTGTTCGTCATCGTCCTCGGCGGCATCTACTCCGGCTTCTTCACCCCGACGGAATCGGCCGCGATCGGCGCACTGGCTGCCGCGGTCATGCTCGTCCTGGAGTTCCGCGGCGCAGGGATCAAGGCGTTGACCGAACGCTTCGTCGATGCCCTCAAGGAGACCGCCGGCACCACGAGCATGGTCTTCGCGATCATCGTGGGCTCGTCGATCCTGTCGATGTTCTTCATCGCCGCGCGCGTTCCGGAGATGGCGGCGGACTGGATCTCCGCCCTGGGCCTGAACCCCCATCTCACGATGGCGGTCCTGCTCCTCCTGCTCCTGCCGCTCGGCATGGCGCTGGAGTCCATCTCGATCCTGGTCATCTCCGTCCCCCTCATCTATCCCATCGCCATGGA